>PXDF01000109.1 GCA_003566455.1 Desulfonatronovibrio sp. | reverse complement strand
TCCCTGTTGATCTCCTGCAAATATTCAAAAACCCTTTTCATGAGCAAAGGCGCCAGTCCCATGGATGGTTCATCCAGGAGCATGAGCTTGCGTCCGCTGACAAATGCGCGACCCACTGCCAGCATCTGCTGTTCTCCGCCGGACATGGTGCCGGCTTTTTGATTCTTGCGCTCTTCCAGGCGGGAAAAAATATCAAAAACTCGGTCAATGTCACGCTGCATGCCGGCTCTGTCCTTGCGGGCAAAGCCGGCCAGACGCAGATTTTCCAGGACTGTGAGATTGCCGAAAAGGCGCCTTCCTTCAGGAACATGAGAGATGCCCAGCTCGCTGACAACCTTTTCCGGAGGGTAAGCAAGCAGATCTTTGCCCATAAAGTTCATGACTGAACCCGGGTCAACATCCACCAGCCTGGATATGGCCCGCAGGGTAGTGCTTTTACCGGCTCCGTTGGCTCCGATGATGGTTACGATTTCTCCTTCACTGATGGTAAAATCTATACCCTGCAGGGCTTTGATCTTGCCGTAGGAAACGCTCAGTTTCTCGACCTCAAGCAGCATTACGCGACCACCTTTTCCTCTCCCAGGTACGCCTTGATAACCTCGGGATTGTTTTGAATTTCCTCTGGATTGCCTTCAGCTATTACCTGGCCGAAGACCAGGGTCTGAACCCGCTGGCAGAGCTCTGTGACCACCCTCAACCGGTGTTCAATGAGAAAAATGGCTGTCTTGAGCTTGTTATGCATATCCCGGATGATTTCAATCATGGCCATCATTTCCTCAGGGGTCATGCCGACAGTAGGCTCATCCAGAAACAGGAGCTTGGGCTCAGTGACCGCGGCCCTGGCCATTTCCACCCGTCGGGCAGCTCCATAGGGAAGGTCAACGGGCAATTGGGAGGCAAATTGATCCACCCCGAACATCTTGAGAGAAGCAAAGGCCCTTTCTTCTATTTCCTGCTCCTGGCGGCGCCTTTTGGGGGTCTGGAGAAAAGCGCCTGCAAGGCCGTAGGAGATCTTGGCGTAGCAGGCCATTTTGACGTGCTCCAGCACGGTCATATGCCTCCAGAGCCGCATTTCCTGAAATGTCCTGGCCAGCCCGAGGGAGGCTATCCGGTTGGGCGCCAGACCTATGACGTCCTGCCCGTTAAATTCGATTCGTCCTGCGGTAGGGCGGTAGATGCCGGTAATGAGATTGAAAACAGTGGTTTTACCGGCCCCGTTGGGACCTATAAGTCCCACGATCTGACCCGGCTCAATGGTCAGATTGTATTCACTGACGGCGAGGAGTCCGCCGAATTTGTGAGTCATACTGGTGACTTTCAGCAAAGACATGAACAGGTTCTCCCGGTTTTCAGCCTCGAGGCTTGAGCAGTTTTTCGATGTTGAATTCCTTAAAGGAAATCAGACCCCTGGGCCTGAAGATCATGACCAGAATCAGAAGCAGGGGGATTATTATCCATTTCAGGATTTCAAGGGGCCGCAGGGCTTCGCCCAGCAGACTTATGGATACCGCGCCCACAATGGAGCCGTAAACCGAATTCAACCCTCCAAAATAAACCATGGCCAGCACTTCCGCGAGTTTTTGAATGCCAAAGGTGGACGGGTTCACAAAGCGGATAACATGGGCAAAGAGCCCACCGGCTACGCCGGCCCAGAACGCGGAAAACATGAAGGCGATAATTTTAGTTTTACGCGTGTTCACAGTCATGGCTTCGGCCGCGATTTCATCGTCACGCACAGCGTTGAGAGCCTTGCCCATGGTGGAAGTGACAAAATTATTGATGATCCAGACGCCAAGCACCACAATAATAAAAACCATGGGCAGACTGGACCAGTCCGGCTGACCTGACAGTCCCCTTGGACCACCCAGAAATTCCAGGTTTTCCAGGAAGCTTTTGACAATGAAGGTAAAGGCCAGAGAGATGATGGCAAGATAATCACCCCTGGTCTTGAAAGAGGGTATGGCGATGATCAACGCCCCCAAAGCCGAAACAAGGCCGGCAAAAATAAGCCCCAGGGGAAAAAATATCACAGCAAAGTCTGAAACCAGCAGGGCCTCTCCAAAAAGCCGGTCATTAACAAACAGGCCCACTGTGAAAAGGGATGCCGCGTAAGCCCCAAGGGCCATAAACCCGGGATGGGAGCATGAAAATTCCCCCATGTAGCCGTTTATTACGTTCAGGCTCAATGTCAGAAGGATTGATATGAGCATGAGCTTGAGCATGATGAGACGATAAGCGCTGACGTCAGTCCAGATATGAAAGATGGCGTAAAGGATGGCCAGGTGAACAACCGCGGTTACAACAATCGGCATTCTGAACAGAGAGCGGGACAGCAGATTAAAGAGGGGCGCTCCGATTTTTGCCACAATGCATACCGGCAGGATATTGCTCACAAGCACATAACCCAGTGCTCCGGGAATCAGTGCCGGCTGCTTGAGAAAGATCAGAAATCCGAAAAGGACAGGAATCCTGGGCAGACCCAGAGCGTGGGCCAGAGAAGTACCAACAGCCTGTTCCAGAATTACCGCCGCCAGAGCTCCTGCTAACCATCCCAGCAGGGGAATGTTGGCAAAGAACCTTCTGATAAAGTCCAGGGTTCCGCGAGGGTGAATTGCCGTTGATTCACTATGATGCATGCTTGCTTCCTTACGAAAACGTTTGATCCTATACTTGAGGCGCTACAACCTGAGGCGCGCGCTGTATGGCTCCCCGAAAAGCCCGTGAGGTCTGAAAACCAGGATTACAAAGATTATGCTGTAAGCGATGAGGTCCCTCAGGGTGGATGGAAAAATCGTGGCAACAAAAATTTCAATGAATCCGATGAGAAATCCCGCGATACAGGCCCCCATTATGGAGCCGCGACCACCGAGAATGGCCGCGACAAAAGCCTTCCAGCCGAACAGGATGCCCATGCTCGGATCAATGATGGGATAGGCCATGCCGTACATTATGCCGGCGGCCGCGGCCAGGGCCGAACCAATGGCAAAGGTCATGGCCGCGATGGTGTTGATGGAAATACCCATGAGCGGGACTACAGCGTAGTCAAAGGCCATGGCCCGCATGGCCATCCCCCACTTGGAATGCTGAACAAACTGATGCAGAGCGATCATCAGGGCTATGGACACGAAGACGATCATGATCTTTATATTGGTTACTGCCACTCCGGCCACATTGTAGGTGGTGGTCTGAATCAGACTGGGGAAAAGTACTCTCTGGGCTCCCATTATATAGAGGACAGTGGTCTGCAGAATGATACCGATCATCAAGCCGGTGATTGCCGCGGATGCCCTTGGGCCGCCGCGCAGGGGACGATAACCGATGCGCTCCACAAGCATGCCCAGGCAGGATGTGAAAAGCATGGCCAGAATAATGGTCAGGATCAGAATCAGCCAGTTGGGCAGAACCACGATTCCGGCCGCGCTGAGAGCAATAAAGGCTGTAGTCAGGGCAAAGCCGATGTAGGTACCCACCATGAAAATATCGCCGTGGGCAAAGTTGAAGAGCATCAAAATGGAGTAGACCATTGAGTAGCCCAGGGCGATAAGCGCGTAGAAACTGCCCCATTGAAGAGCATTAACCACGTTTTGCAAAAAAAATGTAAGGTTCATGCGCCTGACTCCTAAACCCCAGGATCAGACTCAGGGATATGTTTTTCCAAGAGTCCGGCCCGGCGATGGGCATAGTAATCCGCCGGTTGTTTCAATGCAAAAGAAAGGCGGGGAGTTGAACTCCCCGCCGAATCGACAGGTATAGTGATTACGGACAAACAGACTTAAAGAAACTGAACTGACCCTCCTGGTCGATCTGAACAACAACGGCACATTTAATGGGATCACCATCAGGGGTGAAGGTCATCTTTCCGGTGATGCCGTCAAAATCCTTGATGGCGCCAAGAGCGTTCTTTACTGCATCGCGGTCTCTGCTCAGGTTGCCGGACAGACCTCCGGTATCCCTGATGGCCTGAAGCATGATGTTAACTGAATCCCAGGTCAACGCGGCCACATCATCAGGTGTTTTCCCGTAAGCAGCCTGGTAGCCGTCGATGAAATCCTTGGTGGCACCAGTCGCGCCTGCGGCAGCGTAATGGGTTGAGAAGAAATGACCTTGGCACGCGTCGCCGCAAAGCCCCATCAGATCGCCTGAACCCCAGGAATCACTGCCCATGAAGGGCTTGTTCCATCCAAGAGAGTTGGCCTGCCTGACAATCAGAGGCACCTCATTGTAATACTGAGGAACAAAGAGGACGTCAGGATTGGCTCGGAGGATATTGGTCAGCTGGGCGCTGAAATCAACATCCCTTGTGGTAAAGGTTTCAAAAGCCACTACAGAACCTGGGCCATGAATATCTTCAAATGCTTTTCTGAAGTATTCGGCCAGGCCCTTGGGATAGTCTGAGGCGATGTCATAGAGTACAGCGGCTTTGGTTGCGCCGAATTCCTCAGTCACAAAATTGGCGGCCACAGGGCCCTGGAAAGGATCCAGAAAACATCCCCGGAAGACATAGGGGCGATTAAGGGTGGTATTGGGGTTTGTGGACCATGGGCTGATCATGGGTGTCTTGTAGTTGTCAGCCACCCCTCCCGCGGGCACTGCCTGCTTTGAAGCCTGAGGTCCGATTATCGCCAGGACTTCATCAACAGTGATGAGCTTGGTGGTAGCGGAAACTGCTGACTCAGCCTTGGATTCATTGTCGTCATAAATGAACTGAAGCTGATAAATTGCTCCGCCGACTTCCAGTCCGCCGGCATCATTTACCTGTTTGCGGATCATTTCAGCCGCGTTCCTGGTGGATTCGCCAACATCAGGGATATCGCCCGTCAGAGGAATGGGAAAGCCGATCCTGATCACATCCTGCATAGTCTGTCTGGGAGCTTCTTCACTGTCTTTGTCGCCGCAAGCGGACAATGTCAGAAGCAGACCCAGGACACCGCATAGAAACAACCCAAACATCAATCTTGTTCTCATGTGCTAGCCTCCTGCTGATTAAAGTCTATTGGAAAATGGTTCAGGAAAATAATGTAAGTGAAGCTCCATAACCAATCTTTTTCAAAAAGAAAAGCTCTATTGGAGCAAAAAGTTGGCGAAACATCATTTTTATCAGGAACCTGTGAACATTATTGATATTGATTTCTTCAGGCTGAATGTTCAGAAAAAAATTTGAGATAAAATCCACGCTCTGTTCAAGGCCAGATATCTGAATATTCATGAATGGCTTGAAGACCTGGAAAGTGGTAAATGGTGGGCAATGCAGGACTCGAACCTGCGGCCTTTGGCTCCGGAGGCCAACGCTCTATCCACCTGAGCTAATTGCCCGCCAGGGGTTCTGATCTGATATTCCTCAGGCTGATGCATGTCAAGTTTGAGAAACAGCCTGACCATATAAGCCTGTTGATTCAGGGTTGACAAAATATTCACTTTTGTTAAAATAAAAAATATTTTCTAAAACCAATTGCGGGGAAAATTCATCGAATTTGGCTTTAACATACTAAAAGACATAGAGATTGTTTGATATATTTAATTTCGCCATGAATACGCAAAAGTAAAGAGGTAACGATGAAATTTGAAGATTTTTTTCAGAGGGTGGCCAGAGTCACGGAAATTAACTCACAGAAACAGCTGGCAGACCTTCTTGAAGTTGG
>PXDF01000178.1 GCA_003566455.1 Desulfonatronovibrio sp. | reverse complement strand
AAGGGGTTATCGTCATACCATGGAACATCGTAATAAGGTGTTTTCACGCCTACTTCACGGATGGCCAGCAGGCCGCCGGGCTTGTCAAAATTATTGAGCAGGGCGTTGGTGATGGCCATTGCCCTTCTGATCTGGGTTGAGTCCTCATAATCCGAGGTTCGCCGTCCAGGATAAACCATGGCCGCGGGCGCGGCGGCAGTGATCTCCCTGGCGATTCTGATGATGTCCTCAGCCGGGATTCCGCATTCCTTTTCCGCCCATTCAGGGGTGTATTGCTGGATATGCAGGAAAAATTCATCAAAGCCATAGGTCCTGACCGGGCAGCAGCCTTCAGCTTCAAAAAGCTCTTCCTTAACAATCACGTGGCACAGGGCCAGGAAAAAGGCCATATCGGTTCCGGGTTTGATCTGGTACCATTCATCAGCCATGGCCGCGGTCTTTGTAAACCTGGGATCCAGGACGACAATCTTGCATCCGTTTTTCCGGGCCTCGAAAAAGTCCATAGTGTCCGGGGTAATAAAAGCCTCAAAGGGATTGGCCCCGGCAACGATTATATATTTGCTGTAGAATACATCAGGGTAGGGAACCTCGCCGATGGTATCCAGGTAGGCCCTGTTTTTGCTGAGCAGGCACAGGGTTTCATGGGAGGTGATGTTGAAGGAGCCAAATACTTCGGCAAACCTGATTACAAACTGGGACTGCATGTCTGATCCGGGAATAAACATCACCCCGCACCTGGTGTATTTTTCTCCGATTTCCAGAAGCTTTTCCGCGGTGTAGTCCAGGGCCTCATCCCAGCTGATGCGCTCCCATTTTCCTTCGCCGCGCTTGCCCACGCGCCGCAGGGGGTACTTGAGCCTGTCCGGGTCATAAATGTGTTTAGTGGCCGCGTTTCCCCGGGCGCAAAGCATCCCTCTGGATTTGAGAAACCCGGGGTTGGGGTCAATCTTGGTAATTACTCCGTTTTGAACCCTGGCAATCATGCCGCACCGGTTAAAGCACATGTCACAGGCGGTAAAGTGAGATGAGATTGGTGCCTGTGGACGGCCTCCAGACGCGTGCGCCCTGGGTACAAGTGATTTGACCAGGGGGCTTCCCGCGCCTGCGCTTATCGCAGCAGCGGCCAGGCTGGTTTTTAAAAATTTCCTCCGGCTAAGTGGAGGCATTTTGTCTTTCATAACTGCTCCTTAATTTTTCCAGGTCATGAACGGAAAAAAGCGGGCCTTAAAAGCCTTTTAAGGCCCGCTTTGAATCAACATTAAACTCTTGAAAGTTCTCCGTTTCACGAGAGGATTGTTAGCTGGTTCTTAGCCGCACTTTTCAGGAGTTGGGGAATCAGCAGCCCCGCCATGAAGATACGTGAAAATATCATTCAGGTCCTCTGCTGACACGTCCTGCCAGTGTTCATAACAGGGCAGCTCTGTCCTGCCTTCAAACACCTGAACCCATTCAGCCTGGCGCTTGGCGTCAGGACCGAGATAATGGGCCGGGACCGCTCCCACGGGGTTATCCATGTGGCATGGTCTGCACTCCTGCCTGAAAAGAAATCTTCCCTTTCTGGGGTTACCATCAAACATTGCCAGGGCAATCCCGATCTGAGATGCGAAAATAATCGCGGCCATTGACATGATAATCATCTTTTTCATCACATTCCTCCGATTAAGTTTTAAAAAGATTTTAAAAAGATACTTTTTTTTAATATATAATCTAAATTATGTTGGCAACTGGATTAATGAAAATTTTTTATAACCTGTCATGTTGGAAAGGTTTGAATCAGAATTTAGCACAAAGCATGCCATGATTATTAAT
Organism: Desulfonatronovibrio sp.; assembly: GCA_003566455.1. GTDB lineage: Bacteria > Desulfobacterota > Desulfovibrionia > Desulfovibrionales > Desulfonatronovibrionaceae > Desulfonatronovibrio. Next base: position 3,931 of record PXDF01000178.1, on the reverse strand, counting down.
GAAGTATCCTTTTGTTTTTTCAAGATATTTTTTTAGACTTATCTCTTGTGTTTAATTCTGATATTGATTAATTAAACACATGATTAATCACATGAAGCCGATTTATTGATAATAGAAATGGAGCGTACATGAAGTCCAAGAGTTTTAATCTGTACTGCAAGGATATTGTTGAAATCATGCATGAGGGCCTTTTTGTGGTGGCTGAGGATGGCACCATCCAGATGGTCAACAGGGCTCTGGAAGAGATAACCGGCTACAGCAGGCAGGAGCTTATGGACAAGCCCTGCACAATTTTCAAATGCGACGCGTGCAGGCTGATGGTCGAAACTTCTTCTGACGCCTGGTGCCAGCTTTTTGAGAAAAAAAAGATCATGAAACGAAAATGCCATATTGTCCGCAAGGACGGCTCTTATGTCACAGTTCTTAAAACCGCGGTTATTCTCAATGATGAGGACGGCAATCCCCTGGGAGCTGTGGAAATAATGACCGACATATCAGAGCTTGATGTCCTGGACACAAAGGTGCAGCAGCTTTCCAGAATGCTTGACCAGGATACGGTTTTTCACGGCATGGTCGGTTATTCCGACAAGATGAAAAGGGTTTTTCATCTCATAGAAAAAGCGGCCCAGAGCGATTTTCCGGTTTTTATTTATGGAGAGTCGGGCACAGGCAAGGAGCTTGTGGCCAGGGCCATACACGATCTTGGTCCCCGCAGCGATCAGCCTTATGTCCAAATCAACTGCGCCGCCCTCAGCGAATCATTGCTTGAGAGTGAACTCTTCGGCCATATAAAGGGAGCTTTTACCGGGGCTGTCCAGCACCGCAAGGGCAGATTCGAGATCGCCCACAAGGGGGATATCTTCATTGACGAAATTGGTGATCTGCCCATGCCTGTTCAGGTCAAGCTGCTCCGGGTTCTGGAAAACAAGACCTTTGAGAGAGTGGGGGAGAGCAGGTCATTATCTGTTGACGTGCGGATCATTACCGCCACCAATAAAAATCTGCAGACCCTTATTGAACAGGAAAAGTTCCGTGAAGATCTGTTTTACAGGATAAATGTTATTCCCATTCAGCTCCCGGCCCTGCGTGAGCGCAAGGAGGATATTCCGCATCTTGTTGATTTTTTCATCAAGAGACTGTCAGCCGGAAACCAGGGAAATATAAAAGGTCTCACCCCCCAGGCCATGAAGATATTCATGGATTATGCCTGGCCGGGCAATGTGCGGGAACTGAAAAGCGCCCTTGAATACAGTTTTGTGGTGGCTGATTCGGATCTTATCAGGCCGGAGCAGCTGCCGGGCAATCTTACCAGCAGTGCAGTTCCATTTACGGGTTCTTTCAGTCCAGACAGGCCCATTGAAAATGATCAGAAGAATGATCTTATTGAAGCCCTGCGCCAGAGCAGGGGCAATAAGTCAGAGGCGGCCAGGATACTGGGCATAAACCGGGTGACTGTTCTCAACAGAATGCGCAAATACGGCATTGATCTCAAGAGGGATATTGTTTTTTAGCTTTATTCCTGAGATCCTGTGGAAAAAACAAGGAAATCATAAGTCAGTTTTTCACCACAGAGCACACAGAGTGCCCAGAGTATATGGCCTGAACTTCTCTGTGTTCACTGTGTACTCTGTGGTGAAGTTTTGATTTGCGGGCATGGCCTGGTTCAGCTTTAAACCTATTCAACAATGATCTACATTATCCTGATTATACTTTTTTTATACACCGGGCTGCTCATCCGGCACCGGGTCAAGCCCATGCCTCCGGGCACTGATTATGAGAGCCCGGTTTATTATGTTGATCCTGATGATGTCCTTTTTCTTTATGACCTGCGTTTTGAAGACGCGCAGGGAAACGTGGTCTTTGAAGAAGAAATATTTTCAGAAATATTCGCGGCCATTGAATCGGCCAGGCAGAGCGTTCTGGCGGATATGTTTCTGTACAATTCGGATCATGGTGAAGACAAGCAGGATCCTGAGCACAGGCCTCTCACAAAAACACTCACAGATGTCCTGTGCGCCAAAGGTGAACAGGGAATTGATGTTTTGCTCATCACCGATGAATTGAACAATTTTTATAACTCCTATGATTCGCCTATTCTCAAGAGGCTTCAGGACCATAAAGTCAAAACCGTGATCACAAGTCTGGACAGACTGCGGGATGCCAATCCTTTGTATTCAGGGTGGTACCGTCTTTTCTTCGCCTGGATTCCAGCAGGGGTCATGGCCATTATGAATCATCCTTTTGGACACCCTGAGAAAAAAATAACCCTGCCGGCACTCTTGAGATCCCTGAATTTCAAGGCCAATCACCGCAAGGTTGTGGTTGTTGACTCCAGCCTGGCTATTGTCACATCAGCCAACCCCCATGACCCCAGCAGCCTGCACTGCAACATCGCCTTTGCCGTCAGAGGGGATTTCGCCAGGGAAGTGCTGTACGCGGAACACGCTGTGGCGGCGTTTTCAGGGCACAGTACTCCTGAATTTGAACGCGGACCCCCAAAACGGCAGCCCTTTGTTATGGACAAGTCCATGTGGGAGAAGGGGGGAAAATACCAGGTTCAGCTCCTGGCTGAAAAGAAAATCAAGGATCACCTGCTGCGGGAATTCAGGCGAACAGGCAAAGGCGAACTCATAATGCTGGCCTCCCTTTACCTCACTGACAGAGGGATAATAAAGGAAATCAAACATGCTGCGGCCCGGGGAGTGGAAATAAGAATTATTCTTGACTCCAGCGAACACGCTTTTGGCCTGAAAAAGTACGGTATCCCCAACAAGCATTCCAGCCTTGACCTTTACGTGGCCCCTGAGTTCGGCCAAAACCTGAACCTCAAGTGGTACAGGACCCATGGAGAACAGTTTCACGCCAAGCTGGCCGCTTTTCAAAGAAAGGATTCATTTGTGGTTATTGGCGGATCAGCGAATTTTACCAGCAAAAACCTGGACAACTACAATCTGGAACTGAACTTGCGCCTGGCTGCAAAGCCTGATTCCCGGCTTTGCCAGGAGATTTGCGCTTACTTTGACAGGATGTGGTTCAATCAAAATGGCCGGTACACTCTGGATTATGACCCGCTAAAGGATGAAAGCAGGCTGAAATATATTCTTTACCGGATTCAGGAAGGCACCGGCATGTGCACGTATTGATTTTTTAAATGGGATTCTGTGTTGGAAGTGAGTTGGAAAAAAACCGGGGAAGACTTTTTTCAACCACAGAGAGCACAGAGAAAATGACCCGAACTTCTCTGTGTCCACTGTGTGCTCTGTGGTGAAGTATTGGGTTGCGGGCGGGGTTCCGGTTTCTACTGCTGGAGATACCTGCTCAACTCCTCATGGCTGCAAGTGTCACATGCCAGGAAAGAAGCGCCAACGCTCTGAATCTGCTCATCTTTATCCAGGTGTTTAATCTGACATTTAAAGCGGGAAATGGCATCAGTATCTGAAAGGTGGAGAATAATCTCAAATTCGGAGTTATTGTTGACCAGTTCGACCCTTGAGTTATCTTCAAGGGGAATGGCGATCTTTGTGCCGCCAATGGAGATATCCAGGACAGTTGTTGTTATGTATCTGCCCATTTCCTGGTTGCGGGTTGTTTTATAGATCAGGGCAGGGATGATTGTCTTTTTTCTCTTGAACTTTCGCTTTTCAGAAATGCCTGAATCTGGAGCGATGTTTTCATGGAGATAGTTTTTCAGTATCTGCTTGATGAGTTTGTCCACCGCCATGTTATTTTTCTCAGCCATTAAATGCAGGCTTTGAAACGTGTCAATATCGACGGTAATTTTTACACCTGGATGATCCGACATCGGCTTGTATTCCCCCAGAGCATGCTGTCAGCCATACTGTAAGAAGTTTATGGACTTGACAAAAACTGAATTCCCATAATCCATCAGCTTTCAATTGTAAATATCCGTCAATCAGAAAGCCCGCTTTTT
>PXDF01000237.1 GCA_003566455.1 Desulfonatronovibrio sp. | reverse complement strand
AAACATGAAAATATCCTCAATCATATCAAATTCTCAAATAAGAATGGAAGAATTAAGATTAATTTTCCACACAAGTATATATATGAATTGTATAAAAATGAATTAAAGAACATTGTGGAACATATTTTCCAAAGAAATATAAATTACGAGATACAAGATCAGATACAATTTAAAGACATTTATAAAAACAATAATATACGCAAAAACAATGAATACACCTTTGATAATTTTATTTCAGGTAATAACAATAAAATTAGTCTGGCAATATGTAAAGATATTTGTTACGGTAAAAAAGTAAAGTACAATCCTGTACTAATTTATGGTGAAAGTTCATCAGGTAAAACACATATCGTAAATTCAATAATTAATGGCTTAATAAACAAAAAAAAGTTTATTAAAGATTTGTTTGAGATTAACCAAATCATAAATAAAAAAAATATATTAGAAATATATCATAATATAATTGAAAATGAAATATCTGTAATTGAAAATATCCACTATATTGATAAAGAAGATATATCAAACATCCTTATGGAAAAACTTATTGATCATTTTTACGAAAATAAAAAACAAATAATATTCACTTATAAAGGAAAAAAAATAAAATTTTCCAATTTCTCAGACAGTCTGCGTGTCAGATTAAATTCAGGTTTAATTTTAAGCATTAAAAATCCAGATCTCAATGTCAGAATAAAATTTGTCAAGAGATTTTGCCTGCATAATAAAATAAATTTATCCAGCGATAATATTTTTACAATTTCCAGTAATTGTGATAGTATCAGATCTATTAAAGGGATGCTCCTTAAGCTGGCTACCCATACCACAGATTCAGGTTCCATCACCCCAAAAAAAATCAATAAATTACTTGAAGAAAAAGGAACCAAATCCTGTCTGGACTTAAAAGACATACTTGAGGTTGTCTCAACAAAAACCGGGCATTCGACTCAAGATCTTGTGACTATGAACAGGGGAAAAAATATATCACTGGCCAGACAAATATGTATGTATCTATGCAAGCAAAAACTGAACTGGTCTTACCCCAAAATAGGGATCAGGTTTGGAGGAAGGGATCACAGCACTGTAATATACAGCGTCAAGAAAATTGATAAATTAAAGAACATTAACAAAGATATGAACAATATGCTCAAAGACCTGTTCCAAAAGATCGATAAGATTTCCAAAAATGACTTATGATTTTTTTTTGGGGGTTCCACAAATCCCATGTTTAAATCCGCCCATTAAAAAACGTATAAATTCCAGAATAATAAATTCATTAGTAACTTTTGACTGCCATATATAAATACAAGGAGAAAAATATGTATTTAAGAGTATTCAGAGAAGATATCATTGAAGGAGTAATGAAAGCGACCAGCGTAATTTCACAAAAAGCTGGTGCTGCATATCTTCGAACTCTGTGGCTTAAAGCTGAGAATGATAGACTGGAAATACTGAGTACTGACAGTAATATTGAATTTATAGGCAGGTATAGCGCAAATGTTCTGGAAACAGGCCTTGTGGGCGTTGAAGGAAAAAAATTCAGTGACCTGGTGCGCAAGCTTAAGCCAGGTGAAATAGTTTTAAAATCCGACAAAAGTAAAAATGTTTTTTTTATTCAGCAGGATAAAAGAAAATATAAAGTGCCCACAAATGAGGAATCGTGGTTCCCTGAGTTAACCCCTTTTCCTGAAGAAAATCTTGTCCTTTGGTCAGGGGAAATATTGAAGGAAATAATCGACAAGATATCCTTTTCCATCAGCGACGACGATACCATGGGATCCATGACCTGTTTAAAAATATCCAGAGGAGATGAAACTGAAAATGCAGTTGAGTTCTGTGGATTTGATATAGAAAACATGGGTTTATATACAGTTAAAAATGACGATGTTTTTAATCTTGTCCCTGAACATGGAATGCTCATTCCTAAAAAATATATAGTTGAATTAAGAAAATGGCTCCCTCCTGGTGAAATCGAATTGAGCATTTCAGGGGACAGATTTTTTGTCAGAAAGCAGGACCTTTCAGAAAGCATAAGCTTTCCTCTGAGTTTTGATGAATTTACTGACTATCACCAAGTTTTAAATACATTTTCTAATGAACTCAATTCATCTCTGGTTGTCAACAAAAGGGAACTTATGGACGCCCTGGAAAGAATTCTCATTTTCTGCACAGAGTTCAATAAATCAGCCATTTTCCAACTCAAAGAGGATGAAGTTATAATAGACAGCACTGCCGTAGAGGCTGGAGAAGCCAATGAAGTTTTGGGGGGTAAATATGATGGAGATATTAATGAACTTGTTTTCAATATAAAGAGTTTACTTGAGATTCTGGGACATTTTTCATCTGAAGAAATCTGCATGAATTTATCAGGCCAGGTAAGACCGTGCAAAATAACTGGAGAAGATGATTCCAATTATTTCATTGTTACCATGCCAGTTGAGATCCAGGAAGAGACATATTATACTGAAGAAGAGGAAGAATAAAGTTAATGGAACACGAAAAGCACGATTATACAGCTCAAAACATTCAAGTCCTGGAAGGTTTATCCGCTGTTCGCAAACGGCCGGCAATGTATATCGGCAGCACTGATGTCAAGGGCCTGCATCATCTGGTTTATGAGGTCATTGACAACAGCATTGACGAGGCCATGGCTGGATATTGCAATCATATCAGAGTGACCGTTCACCTGGACAACAGCGTAACCATTGCTGATGACGGCAGGGGTATTCCTGTGGATATTCACCTCAAGGAAAACAGGCCTGCTCTGGAGGTGGTTATGACTGTTCTTCATGCAGGGGGCAAGTTTGACAATGACAGCTACAAAGTTTCAGGCGGTCTTCACGGGGTAGGCGTTTCAGTTGTAAACGCATTATCAGAATATCTGGAAGTGACAGTCAGGCGTGACGGAAAAAAATATTTTCAGAAGTTTGAGCGGGGGATACCGGTATGCAGTCTGCAGGACAGGGGGCTTTCCTCAGGCAGGGGGACCACTATCAAGTTCAGACCTGACGAAGATGTATTTGAAGAAGTAAATTTTGACTATGAGACTCTGGCCAAGAGATTTGAAGAACTGGCCTACCTCAACAGCGGGGTCAGGATTGAGTTTTTTGATGAGCGGATCCAGAAAAAGGATATATTCAAGTATGATGGTGGGCTTATATCGTTCATCAAAAACATTAATCGCGATAATGGACTGCACAAGGTCATCTATGGTGATAGTGAGGTGCATAACGTCAACATTCAGTTTGTTATGCAGTATAAAACAGGATACAAGGAAACAGTATTTTCTTTTGCCAACAATATCAGAACAATAGAAGGCGGCACCCATTTGTTTGGGCTGCGTCAGGCTCTGACCAGGGCTATTAACACCTATATACAGAATTCGACAGACTTGCCTAAAAAACTAAAGCAGAAGCTGACCGGAGATGACGTTCGGGAAGGCCTGACCACAATAATCAGCGTTAAGGTGCCAAACCCCCAGTTTGAAGGGCAAACCAAGACCAAGCTGGGAAACAGTGAAATTCTTGGTTATGTATCAGGAGTAGTTTATGAGACTCTGATGGTCTTTCTTGGGGAAAATCCAAAAGACGCAAAAATAATTATTGAAAAGGTTGTGGACGCGGCCAGGGCCAGGGAAGCGGCCAGAAAGGCCAAGGATCTTGTGCGCAGAAAAGGGGCTTTGTCAGACTATTCTCTGCCGGGTAAGCTGGCTGACTGTCAGAGCAAAAATCCTCAAGAGTCTGAAGTTTTTATTGTTGAGGGTGATTCAGCGGGCGGTTCGGCCAAACAGGGAAGAAATCCCAAATATCAGGCAATTTTGCCTCTGCGCGGTAAAATCCTCAATGTTGAGAAAACCAGGTTTGACAAGATACTGGAAAACAATGAGATCAAGGCAATGATTACAGCCATGGGTGCTGGAGTTGGCAATGAAACAACAGATCTGGAAAAATTAAGATATCATAAAGTTGTCATCATGACTGATGCAGACGTGGACGGGGCACACATCAGGACCCTGCTTCTGACCTTTTTTTTCAGGCAGTACCGGGAACTCATAGAAAAAGGATTTCTCTATATTGCTCAGCCCCCTCTGTACAGGGTGCATAAGGGAAGCTTTGAAAAATACATAAGTGATGAAAAGGAAATGAGCGATTATCTTCTTTCCAGGATATCCGAGGAGGTTACTATCATAACCCAGGATAAAACAGTTTACTCCGGTGAGGAGATGATCAAAATCATCAGAAAAATGATATCCATCAGGGATAACTCCATTGAAGCCTCAAACATGGGCATAAACAGGGAGCTTTTTACTTCCATTCTCAAGTTTAAAACAAAACTTCATCCTGTGACATTTGTGTATGAGGATTATTCAGATTTTGTGTTTTTCATCAGCAGCAAAGGATTTAAAGTTGAAATGGAAAAAGAGGAAACTGAAGCGGAAAAAAGATACTTTCTGATATTTACCGATAAAAATGAACACTCGATCAAAATTGGAATAGAATTTTTCAACTCCAGGATATATAAAAAATCCTTTGATGACTTTCAGGAGCTTAAACTTTCAGAGCCTGATCTTAAATATATAATACAGTACAAGGATGAACTTATAAAGGTCCAGGGTGTGTTTGAACTTCTGGATAAGGTTTTCGAGGCGGCCCACAAGGGCATTAATATCCAGAGGTACAAAGGTCTGGGTGAAATGAACCCGGACCAGCTATGGTCCACCACCATGGATCCGGAGAAAAGAACCCTGCTGCAGGTTGTTATATCCGACGCTGAAGAGGCGGACAATCTATTTTCCAGACTGATGGGCGATAAAGTTGAACCCAGGCGAGAATTCATCGAGAGAAACGCCCTGGAAGTGGCTGAGCTTGATATTTAATAAATTATTATTGCTGGAGATACTCATCAGTGAACAACGATATTTCAATTGAACAGGAAATAAAGAAATCCTATCTAGAATATTCATTAAGCGTAATAATAGGCAGAGCTATTCCTGATGTGCGCGACGGACTAAAGCCGGTTCATCGCCGGATTCTCTATGCCATGCATGATCTCGGCAATTACTACAACCGCCCGTACAAAAAGTCTGCCAGGGTGGTGGGTGATGTCATTGGTAAGTATCATCCACACGGGGATTCAGCGGTTTATGATGCCTTGGTGCGTATGGCCCAGGACTTTAACATGCGCGATCCCCTGGTCGACGGTCAGGGCAACTTTGGCTCCATTGACGGGGACTCTCCAGCGGCCATGAGGTATACTGAAGCCCGCATGTCCAGACTTGCAGGCGAATTTCTGGGTGATATTGAAAAAAATACGGTTAATTTCAGGCCTAACTACGACAATACCCTTCAAGAGCCCGAAGTCCTTCCCACAAAAGTTCCCAACATACTTATCAATGGAAGTTCAGGCATAGCTGTGGGCATGGCAACCAATATACCTCCCCACAACCTGGGAGAGATTGTGGACGGCCTGATGTATTTACTTGATAATCATCAGGCTGGGGTGAAAGAGTTGATGGCCTTTATTAAAGGACCTGATCTTCCAACGGGGGCGGCAATTTTTAATATCAAAGGGGTCAGGGAAGCTTATGAAACCGGCCGGGGAAGCTTCAGGATTCGTTCAAAGGTGGAAGTTGAATCCAAAAACAAGCATCAGGAAGCAATAGTAATTTCCCAGATACCCTTTGCCCAGAACAAGTCCAATCTGGTTGAAAAAATAGCAGGGCTGGTAAATGAAAAAAAGATAGAGGGTATATCCGATCTCAGGGATGAGTCCGACCGCAATGGCATCAGAATTGTCATTGATATGAAAAAAGGATCCATTCCGGACGTCATAATCAATAAGCTTTATAAGCTCACAGCGCTGGAAACGAGCTTTGGCATGAATATGATGGCCGTGGTCAACAACAGGCCACAGCTGCTCAATCTCAAGGACATACTGGCACATTTTCTGGAACACAGAAAAGAAGTCATAATAAGAAGATCCAGGTTTGAGCTGGAAAAGGCCGAGCACAGAGCCCATATTCTGGAGGGGCTGCAAATTGCCCTGGACAATATTGATGAGGTTGTCCGGCTGATCCGTTCCTCATCAACCCCTTCCGAAGCCAAGGAAAGGCTGATTAAAGCCTTCAGCCTGACCGAGATACAATCTCAGGCCATCCTGGATATGCGCCTGCAGAGGCTGACCAACCTTGAGAGGGAAAAACTCATTGAAGAATACCGGGACCTGCTGAAAAAGATAGAATATCTTAACAGCATTCTGGAAAACATACAGGTTCTTAAGGGGGTAATCAGAGAAGAACTTGAAAATCTCAAAAAGACTTACTCCACACCGAGAAAAACCGAGATTCTTGATCAAGACCCCGACAGTATAGACATAATGGACATGATACCCGACCATGACGTGGTTCTGACCATGTCCAGGAAAGGGTACATCAAGAGAACCCTTCTCGAGTGCTATCACCAGCAGAAAAGAGGAGGAAAAGGCATTGCCGGGGCCAATGTTTCAGATAAAGACTTTATTTCAACCCTGATCACCACCAGCAATCATCAGGATATTTATCTGTTTTCCAATAAAGGCAAGAGTTACAAAATCAAGGCCTATGAAATACCCGAGGGCAGCAGAACCGCCAAGGGAGTGCACATACACAACCTTCTGCCCCTCAGCACCGATGAATATATTGCCACTGCCCTTTCAGACCGAAATTTGACCCAGGATGACTATTTTCTCTTTGTAACCAAAAGAGGAATAGTCAAAAGAACAGCCATAGAGCAATACAAAAATATTCGATCCATCGGATTGATCGCGGTCAATCTCAGGGATGAGGACGAACTCATCGGCGTCAGGGTGGTTAGCTCAAGGTCCAGAATAATTCTGTCCACCAGGGATGGATTTGCCATTCAGTTTGCCTGCAACGAGATAAGGGCCATGGGTCGCAGCGCGGCCGGGGTCAAGGGCATATCCCTTCGCAAAACCGATGAAGTGGTGTCGGTTGTAGTTGCCAACGGGGATGAGCGGACTGATCTGTTTACCATTTCTGAAAACGGTTATGGCAAAAAAACCAGTCTGGATATGTACAGAATTCAGTCCAGGGGAGGCAAGGGTTTGATTAATATGAAAGTTACCCCCAAGACAGGACAGGTGGTCGGATCAATGTTATTGTCCGACAATGATGAACTGATATTTTTCAGCTCTACCAACAAGATAATCCGTATCAGTGCTGCTGATATGAGGCAGGTGGGCAGATCAACCCAGGGCGTTAAAATTGTCAACCTTGAAGCAGATCAGAAAGTGATATGCTTTGACATGATAATACAGGAAAGTCAGCTTGGCTGCTCCGAAGATAAACCGGAAGAATGATTTTGCTGTTCTGAAATCAGCATTCTGATTAAAGTTGGGCCAAATCAATGATAACCAGGTTCATAAAAAAGTCAGGAAATTCTGTGTTCAGGATTTTGCCGGTCCTGGCGGTTTTGTGGTTCCTGGCATCCTGTACAGGTGATCAGGCAAGTCTTGGTCATTTTAACAAGGCGGAAGAATCCTTTGCATCAGGAAAACTTCAGGAGGCAGCAAAGTTATACCATCTTTTCCTGGAAAATGAGCTGAATTCGCCCTGGAGGATCACTGCCTGGGAAAGGCTATTACAGATTCATCTGGATATTGGCAGGGATATTGAGCGCGGAATAAGCATCCTCCAATCAATGAGCCTGGAGCATGAGATTGAAAAGGACATGCTCTGGTCGATTTTTATGAGGCTTGGCAAATTGTATGTCCATCAGAGACAGTTTGACATGGCTATAGATATGCTGAAAAGAAGTATTGATCTTGCGCCGGATGATGAGCAGCTGATTCAGTCATATGAGTCTCTGGCTGAAGTACATTACAAAAAGCTTGATTATCCCATGGCTCTGGCAGCACTCTATGATTTTCTGGAGGTTAATCCGGATCCATCTTCCGGACATTTTGGCAGGATAAACTATCTTCTGGGAAAGGTTTATTATCAGCAGAAAAATCTGGATATGGCCATTTATTATCTGAGAGAGACCCTGTACTCAGACGCCCATGAAAGCGAGCGATCAAAGGCTGGAATGCTTCTTTGCGATGTCTACCTGGATGAGAATAATCAGCAATTGGCGGAAGAAGTGATAAAAGAGCTGGAAAAATTCTATCCCAACCCCATGGTCATCAGGACGCGTCTTGAGGGTATCCAGTGATTATTGTTTTTTTGCAATAGATTATTTCCAGCTGCCGATGAGCTAATAATCATATTTCCAGAACAGACCTATTCCACCTTCACTGTCTGATTCCACACTGCTTTCCAGGCTGATGCGTGGGGTAAGCTCAACCTCTACAGAAACAGAATCAGTACCTGGAGCCGTCCCTTTTTTGACTTCAACATAGACTTTTTCATGCACATATTTACCCAGACCGAATTGTGTATATCCTTCCTCGGGATCTCTGGCTATATCGATGTCATCCACTCCAATAAAGTCTCTGATTCCGCCCATCATATCCGGACCTGTCTGGCCAGTGGCCAGAGCCCTGGCTGCGTTAACCAGCGTAATGGCCTGGAAAGGGGTTATGCTTGAAAGGTCTCTGCCAAAAAGTACCCAGGCCAGGATTTCGTCCTGAGGCATGGGAGGTTCTGACGACAGCTCGATTTCAGGCTCAAGGGCAGGTCCATAGACCCGGACATTGATGGTCTTGTCCCTGTGGCGGTAATCAGCTTTGATATCAACAAAGGGATCAGGCGGAAATGTGCCGTCCAGATTAATAATGGACTCACGTGACAGATTAAATCTGCGGTCAAGAATTTCCAGCCGGCCCCGGACAATGTTCAGATTTCCCCGTACCGAGGGCCTGGTTGCCTCTCCAAGCACCGTCAGATTGCCTGCCCACTCCGAATCAAGACCTCTGCCCCGGACATAAACCCTGGATGGAAAGACAAGCTCAAGGTCCAATTCAACGGGGTATTCAACCCCGGGAGGTGGTTCTTCAATTATTTCCCGGCTGACCGTATCATTGATTTCCGCCACCTTTAAATCAACCACGCCCGGAGGAGCCTGTTCAGGAACATTGACGTTCACGGGATCAAAGGTGATTTTTCCTGTGACTGACGCCTGAGATTTATCTCCTGATGCTTCCAGAAAGCCCTGATCCACGTAAACCACGGCCAGCTTCTGATTGACAAGCCTCATGGTGTAAATGTCCATTTCCAGGCTCCATGGCATATCTTTGGAAGGATCAATATCAAAAAAACCCGATCCTCTTATTCGACCATTTAATCCATCAGAGCCCCTTATTTCAGTAATGGTTATCCTGGTTTGCTGAGCCATGGCCTTTACCTGCAGGTCGGAAAGGTAGAGCCCGGCGTCCAGGTTTTCATAGGAAGCGTTTTTAATTTCCACCTGTCCTGTCAGGGAAGGTTCTGAAAGAATGCCTGAAACAATGAACTGGGAACTGAAAGTACCGGATAAAAGCTGATCTGGAGGCAGAAAAAGCATGGCCAGGGTTTCAAGTTCAAGGTTGGTTTGCAATTCGCCTGACAATGGGACCGTTTGGGGAAGGCCGACATTGAAAGGCGTAATGGAAAAGTCCATGGGCAAGTTAAGATCAAAACGGGCAAGGCTGGTCTGATTCTCCGTCAAGGTTGATTCAATTTTTGCCTGACCTGAATCAAGGGATGCCTGAACAATTAAGTCCAGGGCGTGGGGGATTTCCAGGTGTGGAGCTGCCGGGGCCAGGCCGTCAATATTGATGTTGGCCTTGAGGGCTGGTCTGTCAGGACTGCCTGAAAGCTCAAGTTCAAGCGCGAGAACCCCCACAATATGATCAAAAGTTTCCACCGGGATCTGGTGAAGATCAAGTCCTTTGAGATTGACAGCAGCTTTTAATTCATCCCTGGAGAACTCACCTTCAGCCGATAAAATGCCTGATCCCAATACAAGGTTGAACGGACTTAAAGATGTTTTGTCGGTTGAATGTTCAAGAATGGTTGATGAATCCAGATGAAAGTGCTCATGGGCATAAACTCCGCTCAGCTCTGAAAGCTCAATAGCGTGTTTTGACTCTTGAGCAGAGTAACTGCCCCTGATGGATAAATCCAGGGGATGAAGGACGTTGCCGGTCAGGCTTGTGGAGAATTTGATGTTGTCCAGTACGCCCTCCACATTGGCGGTTAAAAGATCAATTTCAGCCGGCAAAGCCCTGAAGCCGGAGATGGTCAGGTCTGAATGCATCAGTCTCTGACTGTATGCTTTTTCTAAACGGCCGGCACCTTCAATGCTGGATATGGAAAGCTCATCAAATTTAAGGTTATCTCCGGACAGAGTAAATGAAATGTCCTGATCATCCTGAACCGCAGCGAGATGTATTTCCGACCTTAAGATTCCAGAAATGTCCAGGTCAAGAAAATTGCCCAGGGATGAAAGGTCAGGGCTGTTTGCCAGAATATTTCCTCTGGCCAAGGTCTTTTCCAGGTCAAAATCAAGCTGGGCCTTGACTTCCAGTCCCATGCCCCGCGCGGAGAAATTTGTAATTTCAAGAGCATGTTGCTGAAGGGCGAATTCAGTCCAGAGATCAAGCTGTTCGTCAGCGTGGTAAATGGACAATTCCAGATTTCCCGAAGGCAGCCCGTCCATGATCGCGGCCTTGATATCTGCCTCCAGGTCCGCGGCATCAAGTTCATCGTATTGAAAATTCAGAACCCTGATCAAGGCCCTCAGATCCGGCTCGGATATTTTTCCCTTAGCGGCAAGATCAACATTCAGCTCTCCAGCAATGTCCAGGTCCATGGCCTCACCCAGACCGGTCAAAGACGCCATGTCCAGCTCCCCGGAAAAATCCATGTCCATGTCTTTAAAGCCCATATTCCCCGAGCCGGCAAAGCCGAACTCTTTGGCGTCCAGACGGGCCTCTGCAATATGCAGAGCCAGCTGATCATCAAACTTGAGGTTTCCGGCAAGAGAAGGCCTGTCACCGATGAGTGTCATCAATAGCGGTTCTTCCGCGTAAAATGCGGGCATTGATATATCAAGGTCTGCCAGATAGATTCCATTTCTGATATTCCCCCGGCCCTTGACGGCTGCATCCAGATCAGACTTGAAATAAGGTTCATGGGGCAGGCCTGGGATAAGTTTATGCGCTTCGTGAGCATAGGCTTCCAGGTCCACTGAAAATTCCATAGATTCCAGATTGATGTTTCCCTTCAGGGCTGCCTTAAGATCCTGAGCCTGGATATCAAGTGTGTTAAGAATGAGGATATTTTCAGTTGAATGGTCAAGTTTAAAATAAAGATCAAAGTCTTCAGGAAGCTTGGGGTACTGCTGGATACCCAGCCCAGAAAGTTCAAGATTGCCGGCCACAGAGTACAGGGCCTGAGCAGAGGGTTCGAGTTTGAAATCAGTTGTGATGGTGGCTTGCCGCAAAGACAGGCCGTGACCGGAAAGGTTTGCCATAAAGACCCTGGAGTCCGCGGACAATTTATTGACAGGGCCTTTAAAATCCACTTCAATATTCACTGGGCTCTGAGATTCAAAGCCTGAATCCATTAGAAGGGGATTTATATCAGGGATCTCAGCATTCAGGGAACCTGAAGCGATCTTTTCAGAAGGTTCGAAAAGGCCGTTTGCTTTGAGGCCAATTCTTGGTGAATGGATATCCAGGTTATCCAGGACTATACGTCTGGATTGATCCAGCCCCACTTTCACAAAAAGAGAAAAAGGATCTCTGGTGAAATCCAGGCCTTGCTCCGGAAAAAGCAGGGGGCTGACATAAACATCCCCTTTGACCGAAAGAAAATAGAAATCATCTTCCTCAACTTCCAGGTGCAGGCCGGCGTTGAAAACATCCTGACCGTCCAGGGTCAGCTCCCCCTGCCAGGATTTCAAGGGTCCTGAGCCTTTTAGCCCCAGGGATACCTCGGAAGGCCAGTGTTCTATTTCAATAAAAGACTCAAGAGCTCCTGAATCAAAGACCCACAGATCCATATCCAGGTAATAGGGGTCCCTGGTGAGACCGGCTCTTAAACTGACCATGGAGGTCGGTTTGTCAATCCGGCTGACTTCCAGGCTGGCCAGGGAAAAACCCTGGTCATCGGCCAGGATGCTTCCTTCCAGGCTTAGCTTTAAATATTCATCAAGGATCTGATCTGAAATCTCTACTGTGTTAAGATATAATTTTTCCACCGTCAGGGGGGGCAGTGGCCATGACCACTTAATATCCCTGGCCGGTGATGGCGTTTCTTCTTCCCTGGGCTCCACCTCAGGCAGTCTTGTCAGATCTACTGAATCCGCTCCCACTTCAAACACATGGATCTCCCGGCTCAAAAGCTTTGCAAAGGACCAGTCGATCTTTGCCTGGCTGATGCTTAACCACCGGCCCAGATCATCCTCAATGAAAATTTTTTCAACCTCAAAATTAAAGGGGATCCGGCCGGATATGCCTCTAATCTCCATTCGGCCCTGATCCCAGACCAGTTTATCATTGAAGGTTTTTTCAAGGAATCTTTGCCCCGGACCTGTCTGGATGAAGGCTATTAACAAGACCAGGAAAAGCAGCACAAGGCCCAGGAGGGATAAAAGCACAGCAATAAATTTTTTGATATGTGTCTTCATAAAATAATAATATCAGGTCGTTGGGTTAAAAAGCCTGACCCAGGCTTATATATAACTGAAAACGGTCATCCACGCCTTTCCTGCGGCTTAATGGAAAGGCTATGTCCGCCCTTATTGGTCCGAAATCTGTATAAAACCTGTATCCAACGCCCCATCCCCAGAACAGCCTTTCGTCAAAATCAGGATAAGATGAATCAAAGGCCCTACCACCGTCAAAAAAAGCCACCAGGCCGGACCGTCTGGTGGCCCTGAAGCGAATCTCGCTGTTTATTTCAGCCAGGGACAGACCTCCCACAGGCTTGCCGTCCTCCAGCTGCCCGGCTGACTGGTACGAATAACCCCGCACAGAACCACCGCCTCCGGCGAAATACCTTTCATCAGGAGGAACTTTTGACTTACTCTCAGCATTAATTGCTCCCACAGCAACCCTGTTGGCCAGGACAATTCTTTTGTCTGAAAGAAGCTCCAGATAAGTATTTACGCTGGCATAAGTTTTGACGAATCTGTTATCCGGATCAAGGGTGTCGAAAAAAGGAATCATCTTCAAGTTGACCCGCATTCCAGTGCCCGGATCCAGTATGTCATCACGGCCATCCCAGGTCAGGTCAGTGGGAATGAAAAACAGTCCCAGGTCTTCAGTTTCATCGAACTGCTCTATCCTCGTGGCCCGGTAGCCCAGGCCAATGCCGACTGAAAGTCTGTCCGTGAACATTCTTTCCACCATGGCAGTGGTGAAAAGGCTTTTTGAGTCATAGGCGTCAGTGTTCTCCTGCACAAGACCAGACTTGAAGATAAGTTTCTGATCCGGGCGCAGCCAGGCAGGCAGGGTATAGCCTCCTTCAAGTGAGTAGAGAACATCAGATGCAACAAGGTCAAACTCCAGCACTTCGCCTTTGCCCTTGAAGTTACGGTGGACCCAGCCCAGTCTGAGCTCTGGCCCAATATCGGACTGGTAAGAAAGGCCGGCTCTGAAGGTTCTGGGCCTTCTTTCTGTTACTGTTACCTGTATGGGCAGCCTTGCGTCATCTTCAAGTTCCCGATCATGGGTTACTTCTACTATGGTAAATAGACCACCAGCAGTCAGCTGCCTGCGAAAACTGTCCATAAGAGAAGACCTGAAAGTGTCGCCTTCTTCCCAGGGCAGTCGGTGTAATATGTATTCATCGTCTACCCTTGACAGTCCTGAAATCCTGGTCCTGCCAAACACAGCGGCTGGTCCAGGATCAATATTGTAAGAAATATCTGCTGCGCGTTCATGATGGTTGATTATGACCTGGTCGATTTCAACTATAGGGAATGGATAACCTCTGTCCCGGAGATGCCTAACAATGATCTGCCTGGCGTCAAGAACCTTTGCCGAGCGAATCCTGGTTCCAGGCTCAAGCTCAAGCTGTTCAGGACTGGGCAGATCAGGCAGGGGAGTCATATCCGGACAGATGTTTATGATGTTTACTTCCCGGATAAGATATGGGGGACCAGGATCAACTTTGAATTCAATGAGTACGGGGGTGCTTGTTTTATCAATTGAATAAGTTATTTCGGACGAGTAGTAGCCAAAGGATCTGAAAGCGCGGGAAAATTCCTGCACATCGGCCCGGGCTCTTCTGTGCAGCTGGGCCATGGTCATGGGGGGCCTCTCCTCAAGGCTTATGGTGTCTGAAATCTGGGTCAGGGTCTGGCGGATCCCGTTGTCCATCTCTCCGCTGATCACTGTCTGATATGCAATTCCGTGGGCTGGTTGATCATCCTGTTCCTGGCCGGATTCATCCGCCATGGCCAATGAACTGCAGAATAGCAGGATCAAGAAGAATAAGATATGTTTATTGGGAACCATTGTCATATACATTATAAGCAAATAATTTGATTTAGCAACTCAGGATAAACTTCGTCTTCAGGCTGTGTTTCTAAGGGGATTCCATCATCTGGCCTTATTGCTCCGGTTCATGCAGGCCACAGCCGGGCCTGGGGCCCATGAGCAGTTCGCCGATCCTGACCATTGTGGCTCCTTCTTCCAGGGCAACCTCAAAATCGCCGGACATGCCCATGGACAGATGAGGCATTCCAATTCCCAGACGCTGTTCCATTTCTTGTTTCATCCTGCTCAGGCCGGCAAAAAAGGGCCTTGATCTTTCAGGGTCATCAAAGTAGGGGGGCATGATCATCAGTCCATCCAGTCTTAGATGTTTTAGGTCCTTGATGCCAAGAGCCAGGTCCAGGACATTTTTATCCAGCGCTCCAGATTTTTGTTTTTCCCCGGCCAGATTAACCTGAATAAGAATCGGCTGGACAGTTTTCATGCTTAATGCTTTTTTGTGCAGTGCCTGGGCCAGCTTCAGGGAGTCAACAGAATGGACCAGGGCAAACTTGCCAATCACGTACCTGGCCTTATTGGTCTGCAACCCTCCGATAAAGTGCCATTTGATGTTCAAATCTCCAAGCATTTCCATTTTGGAGCTGGCTTCCTGGACATAATTTTCTCCAAAATGCACCTGTCCAAGCTTGGCCAGAATTGATACCTTTTCCAGAGGCTGCTTCTTTGATACCGCGATAAGGGTGACATTTCTGCCGGGGTCATGGCATTTTTCCAGAACGCGGGCGATCCTTGTCCGAATACTTTTAAGATTTGCTGTTAAAAATTTTTCAAGTTCCGGCTTGATCATATTTTTTTCAGAATGATTCAACTTCGTCTCCTGAATCCTCAGTCTCATCCTCAAGAGGGAGAACAAGATGTTTCGGGCTAAGCCTGGCAAACACAAGGTAGCCGGTATGAGCTACCATCCGGTCTTCCGGCCGGAGCCGCTCAGCAACCGGCTTATATCTCCTGACCAGGATTTCCAGGACTTCAACAGACGTGAAGTGACCCTGCTCCATGGCGGTCAGGAGCATGCTCACCTGGTTTACAGTGGGGAGCAAAAAGCCCACAGGACCTCCCGGCAAAAGAGCATCAGGGATATGTTCCAGATAGTCCCAGGGGGTTCGCACATCCAGAAAAAGGGCGTCAACCCCCTTCAGGTCAAAACCCTGGGCAATATCCCTGTTTATGATCTCAACCCTTGATCCCAGGCCGTTTCTGTTCAGGTTGTCCATGCACAGGGTTGCGAACTCCTCCCTGCGTTCAAAGGAATATACTCTGCCCTGATCTCCCACAAACCAGGCCAAAGCAGTGGTCAGGGCGCCTGAACCGGATCCTGACTCTATAACCCTTGAACCGGGCCCGATTCCCAGTTTAATGACGATATAGCCGATATCTTTGTGGTATATTATCTGCGTCCTGCGCTTGACTGATTTGATAAGGTCATAAAGAGTGGGCTTGAGTACAGTATAAGTCTTGCCCAGATGAGTATCAAGCCTGCTTCCGAACCCATTTTCCATGACTTTTTGCATTTGAAGTTGACCGTCGTTGGTGTTAAGAATTTCCTGAGGATCCAGAATTTTAAAGTAACGCTTGCCCTTTGGGCTTAGCAGCATTACCAGTTGACCAGGGTTTATCATGAGGTGATGTTTCTCCTTGGAGGTTCCCGGAGACCGTGGAACCAAGTGTGATTACCAGCAACAACCGGTTCATTAAAGCTTTTTCCTGGCCCAGTAAAGAGTCATTAAGGGAGACCAGCCCATGTTGAATAATATATTTGGTCCAGTTCTGTCATCAAGGCTGGGCTCCTCCCTGGGAGTGGACCTGTTGGGGGGGAATATCTGCAGTTTTGATTGTCTGTATTGTGAATCCGGAAAAACTCAAATAAAGACAATCCACAGATCAGCCTATGTTTCCGGAGAAAAAATTGTGGAAGAACTCAGGGAGTGGTTTGGGCGAAGCACTCAAAAGCCTGACCACATAACCCTGGGCGGCCCTGGAGAGCCGTGTCTTAATTCTCAGCTTGGGGAGATAATCAGTTCCATAAAGAGGTCATGGCCTGATATACCTCTGGCGGTCCTGACCAATTCCTCCCTGCTCAGCAACAGCCAGGTTTGCAAAGAACTGGGGAACGCGGATGTGGTCCTCCCGTCTCTGGACTCCATGGTTGAGGAGGAATTTCAAAGGATCAACAGACCCCATCCACAGATAAGGCTTCATGAAATTGTTCAGGGCCTTTTAAATTTTAAAAATGGATTTGCCGGTAAAATTTTCCTGGAAGTGCTGCTTTTGCCGGGCATTAATGATTCGGATAAGAATTTCGAACTGTTAAAGGAGTTTCAAGAACAGCTAAGACCGGACAGGGTGGATATAACCATGATGTCCAGGCCAGGGGCGTATATGGAAATGAGTGCAGTCGCCGGCCCTGGTCTTGAGAAGTGGCGCAGAGAATTCAAAACCACTGCCTTCAAGAGGACCAGGCCGGAGCACAGTTCTCAAATCCAGGAAACCCGGCTCAGGGAGAAAATAGGGGCTTCAATCAAAAGAAGGCCTCAAACCCCTGAACAACTGGCTTCCGCCCTTGGAGCCAATCTCAAGGCAATATTGTTCATGCTAAGACAAATGGAACAGACTGGTGAAGTTGAATTAGCATCAGGGAAAGAAAACAGACAAAAATTTTACATTAAAAGAGGATAGAATGCCGCCCAAGAAAAGAAGAAAAATGTTTATAAGCGTTCTGCCTGGAGAGCAGATAGAGCTCGTTCTGGCGCTGGACGGGTTGATTCAGGAATACTACGTTGAAATGCTCCACCAGTCCAAAACTAAAGGCAATATTTATAAGGCCAAAATTCACAATATTGATCAGGCCCTGCAGGCGGCCTTCATCAATTACGGAGCCGTCAGAAACGGTTTTTTGCAGGTCGATGAAATACATCCCGAGTATTATCATTCAGAAATCAAGCCCTTAAAGGGCAATAAGTTTCCGCCGCTGCAAAGGGTCTTAAAGCCCGGGCAGGAACTGTTGGTCCAGGTGGTCAAGGAACCCACCGGAAATAAGGGAGCTTTTCTGACAACTTACCTGTCCTTTCCAGGCAGGTATTTTGTTCTGACTCCAGGCAAAGAACAGCTGGGCATCTCCAGAAAAATCGAAGATGAAAAAGAAAGGGAAAGACTTAAGTCCATTGTCCAGGAACTGATGCTTGATCAGGGCCTGGGAGTGATTGTGCGCACCGTGAGTGAGGGACGCAACAAGGCCTGCCTTTCCAGGGACCTGCAGTTTCTGAAAAGACTCTGGAAAGATGTGCGCAAAAAAGGCATGGCTGAAGAGTCCCCCTCTCTGGTTTATGAGGAAAAGGATCTCGCATTCAGGGCTATCCGGGATTATCTGACCGAGGATGTATCCGAGGTCTGGGTGGACCACGATCAAACAGCGGAGCAGATTCAGGAATTTGCAAGCCTTGTCTATCCTAGACGAAAAAAGATGGTCCGTCTCCATTCAGACCCCGAGAGGACGCTTTTGGAGAGGTTCAACCTTGAGAATCAGATCAGTCAGGTGTTTTCACGAACCGTAGATCTGCCAAGCGGCGGACAGCTGGTCTTTGATCAGGCCGAGGCCCTTATGGCCGTAGACATCAACTCCGGCAAGATCGGAGGGGAAAAGGATTTCAAGGAAATGGCCTTTAAGACCAATGTTGAAGCTGCCGAGAAAATTCCTCACCAGCTCATGCTGAGGGATGTAGGTGGCCAGGTGGTCATTGATTTTATCGAAATGAAGGACAAAAAGCATATTAATGATGTGGAAAAGGCCTTGAGGGCTGCCCTTAAAATGGACAAGGCCAGAACTGACGTCAATAAGATGTCCAGGTTCGGCCTGGTGGAGATGGTCAGACAAAGGCTGGGCACTTCAGCTTTGTCCGTGACCATGCGCAGCTGTCCCGCCTGTGACGGGACCGGAACGGTCAGAAACATGGAATGGCAGTCTCTCCAGGCCCTCAAAGACATATATCGTCTTCTGCGAAGAAAGAATTGTCCTTCTCCCCTGGAATATGAAGTGGACCTTGAGCTGGCCATTTATCTTCTTAATCAGAAAAGGGACAAAATTGTCAACCTGGAGCAAAGGTTTGATCGGCAGGTGCTCATTGTCCCCCGCGAAAAGTAGCATGTCAGGGAATATTCTCGTTCACATCTGTTGCGCACCATGCGCTGTATATCCTCTGAAAACTCTCAAGGAACGGGGATATGAGGTCATGGGCTTTTATTTTAATCCCAATATCCACCCTCTTAAAGAATACCTGCGCAGGGCGGACTCAGTGAACAAGGCGGCTGAAGTTCTGGGAATAAGGGTTATCCGGGGAGACCGAGAGTATGATCCGGAAAAATTTTTGCGCCAGATGGTTTTTCGCGAAGAACAAAGATGCAGCTTATGCTATCAGTCCCGCCTTGAAAGAACCAGGAACATGGCCCTTAAAGGCGGATTCGCTTTTTTCACCACCACTCTTCTTTTCAGCAAAAGACAAAAGCATGACCTGGTCAAATCTGCGGGTGAATCTCTGGGCACAAAGAAAAGCGTGTTTCTTTACGAGGATTTCCGTCAGGGATGGCATGAAGGCAGGGAAACAGCTGATGA
Source organism: Desulfonatronovibrio sp. (assembly GCA_003566455.1). GTDB lineage: Bacteria > Desulfobacterota > Desulfovibrionia > Desulfovibrionales > Desulfonatronovibrionaceae > Desulfonatronovibrio. The sequence goes on along the minus strand of PXDF01000237.1, from coordinate 3,639 downwards.
AATGGGGCTTTATAGACAGAATTATTGCGGCTGCATATACAGTGAGTTTGAGAGGTTCAGAAGTGAGCTAGGATAGCCTTTATGCATTTATACATCCACGTCCCCTTCTGCCGGCGCAAGTGTCATTACTGTGCTTTTTCCTCCCAGGCGCATACTTCTGAACTTGAAAAATCATATCTTGAGGCCCTGGACATAGAGGCAGGGATCAGGGCGAAACAGATCAGGGGCAAAAGAATTTCCAGTATATACCTGGGAGGAGGAACTCCAACCCTTTTGACCTTATCCTCCCTGGCCAGGATAATTGATATTGCGGCATCCAGCTTTTCCATGGATTCCGGGATAGAGTTCACCATAGAGGCCAACCCTGAAACCATTCCGGATAAAAATTTTCCCGCGGATCTTAAGAAACTTGGGATAAACAGGCTCAGCCTGGGCGTTCAGAGTCTTGATGACGGGATATTGACAAGGCTTGGCCGGAGCCATACTCCCAGCCAGGCTTTGAGGGCGGCCGACATTGTCCTCGAGGCGGGAATTGATAATCTGAGCATTGATCTGATCTGGGGCCTGCCCGGACAGACCCTGAAGCGATGGCTTCAAGACTTGAAAACAGTGATCAGCCACGGCCCGCAGCATGTCTCATGTTACGGACTTACTCTGGAGCCCGGCACTTTTTTTGCCCGCCTGGTTGAAGAAAAGGAAATTGAATTGCCGGATGAAAATCTTCAGGCCAGAATGTACCTCTGCGGGTCTGAGTATCTGGAGTCAAAAGGGATTTTGCAGTATGAGGTCTCAAATTTCGCTAAAAAAGATTATTTATGCTCGCACAATATTGGATACTGGGAAGGAAATGAATTTCTGGGCCTTGGGCCTTCAGCTGTAAGTTCTTTCAACGGGCTCAGATGGATGAACCCCAGCAATATCGAGGATTACGCGGGTCTTGCCAATAAAGGATTCAAGGGCCTGTGTCTGGAAAACATAAATGGAAGCAAGCTGATAAACGAGAAAATCATGCTTGCCCTTCGGACCAGCAGAGGCCTGAGACTAGGTGAATACAGCCAGTTAACCGGCCAGAACTTTTTTCTCACTTTCAATTCTCTGATAAGTGTTTTGCAGAAAAACAACCTTGTGCGCCTGGATGACGGTCATCTTTGCCTGACCAGAAAAGGAATGCTGGTTAGCAACTCCATAATTGAGAGGTTTATTTCTTGAACAGCACCAACAAGATCCTGACTCCTGAAGAATTTCTTGTCTGGCGGGATCAATCTCATCCTGGAAAGATTGTTTTTACCAATGGATGCTTTGATATCCTTCATGTGGGACATGTGGACTATCTGGAACGGGCCAGGGAACTGGGTGATTTTCTGGTGGTGGGCCTGAACAGCGATGCGTCGGTGACAAGGATCAAAGGATCTGGCCGGCCGGTGAATTTGGTCCAGGACAGGGCCAGGGTCCTGGCAGGGCTGGGATGTTTGGACTTTATTCTGGTTTTTGATCAGGACACGCCCTATGAGCTGATTAAAGTGGTCCGGCCCCATATTCTGGTCAAGGGAGGAGACTGGACCGTGGACAGAATCGTGGGCCGTGATATTGTTGAATCACTTGGGGGAAAAGTATTAAGCCTTGAGCTGAAGCCCGGCTATTCAACCACTGATATTATTACCCGGATAAAGGAAAGCTGAAAAACTTCATTAAATCATATCCATCGGTCTGCTTTAAATCTGTTCTTCCAATCCCCCAAACTGTTTTTGTTTTCTTGACCAATAATGCAAGAAATGTCAGTGGTTGTGAAAACCGGAAGAACATATGCCCTGCAACGCGAAAACCAGGAAGGTATTTATGGATGCGCAAGTTTTTCTTCAAAGCAGCTTTAATGAACAGACTTTAAAGCCCATGGTCCTGGGTGTGGGAGGCAGCCCCAGAAAATCAGGAAACTCTGACGTGCTCCTCAGACATATCCTCAAGGGAGTAAAAAGCAGCAGGCTTGAGACCCAAAGCGTCCAGCTGCGCGATTATTATTACCAGCCCTGCATTGGTTGCGAAAAGTGCAGAAAGGATAAGATATGCACTGGTCTAAAAGACGGCATGACCCTTCTTTATCCTTTGATTTATCAATCCAGGGGTCTGGTCCTGGTATGTCCCACCCATAACTACAATATCACTGCCTGGATGAAGGCCTTTATCGACAGGCTGTACTGTTTTTATGACTTTGAAAACACCCGGCCCAGAAAATGGTCCACCCGTATGCAGGGACAGAACCGCAAGGCCTTGCTGGCCGCTGTGGCCGAGCAGGAGGATGAATATGACATGGGATTTACCCTGGAGGCCATGCATCGACCCCTGAAAGCCCTGGGTTACGAGGTTATCGGCCATTTGCCGGTTCTGGGCATCTTTGACCGGGGAGGAGTTAAAAAGAACGAGGACGTACTTGCCAAAGCGGAGCAGCTGGGACGCGAACTGGCCACGGCTCTCAAGTCCTGAATCTTTGCCTGATCGGACCAATGCCCAGTAGAACGGTTAATTCAATGTTGAATTTCCCGCTATCGGTAAACATTTTGAGAATATTTCTGATTCAGGAGAGCTGGTACTGGAGGCAACTGTTTCCATTTTGGAAACAGCTTGGCCTGAAAAAGCCAGAGTAGCCGAACACAAGAAAAGATTAGCACTTGCCTGAACGCGAAAAACTGTTAGCTCTCACATTATGAGAGCTAACAGTTTTTCGACACTCTGAACAAACCTATAACCATGCCATGCGAGCAAAGATGCATGCTGGCACATGCCGTTTTATCAGATGACTAATCGCCTCGCTCACCACTATTACCTGGCCGGGATCAACAACAAGGACGCATATCTTGACTTCATCAACTTTGCAAACGCTCCTGATGTGCCTGAACCGGCGTCTTTCGGAGAATGGAGAGGAGCAGTTCGTCTGGCATACAGGTGTCTTGGGCTGAAGGACAGCAGGCTTGCGTGGCGAGTTGCGACTATCATCGTGGATTTGAAGAATGGAAACGGCCAACCATCGGCTGGTGCGTTTCGACGGCATCAAGACTGAACTAAAGGCTGATCTTATCATTCTTCTGGCTTAGTACGGTTATCCTCCACTAGATCGGGATGACCTTTATTGTTGATTGATGCTGTGATTAATGGATTGAGGCATTCTGGATTATCAGCATCAGTTTCTATTCAGCCTGGATATTTTTAAACTTGACTTTTAAAATATCCAGGCTATTTTTAATCTATGTTTTCAAGATGGCTGACCATTCCTTCAGACAGCAGCTGTCTGCTCATCGGCCCCCGCCGGTCAGGCAAGACAACCCTCCTCAGGGGATTGTTCCCTGATTTCAACTACACCACCCTGGATGACCTGGATTATCTGGACTGGGCTGAACGCGATCCAAAAGGTTTTGTCCAGGATCTGGGCAGTTCGTGCATAATAGATGAAATTCAGCGTTCCCCAAGGCTGACCATTGCGGTCAAACATGCCATTGATCAGAGGGGTGCAAAAATTTTCATGACCGGCTCCAGTTCAATCGGATTGTTGGATGCTGCAGCAGACACCATGGCTGGAAGGATTGAAATTCTGTCTTTGCCTGCACTTTGCTGGGGGGAGGAACTGGGTCGACCAACCCATAAAGTTTT
>PXDF01000239.1 GCA_003566455.1 Desulfonatronovibrio sp. | reverse complement strand
TTGTTCCCAGGGGCAGGCACTCCTGGCAATGGCATGAAATGTACTCCCAGGCTCTTAAAAAGGGTCTGGGAGAAGATATCTATTACAGATACATGAATAACCTCAGTGAGGACGCCACCCTTCCTTTTGAAATCAGGAAAAACGCCGCCTTTATTCTGGCCGGGCTTCATTTTGAGGAACAAAGATATACTGAAGCCATGTGGGTTCTGGAGAAAATTTATGCTCAGGCTGATACCGGTGATCGCAAAGAAGCTATGGAGCAGGCCTTCCTTGAATATCTGGAGCAATTCCCCACAGATGAACTGGAAAAAGCCCATCCTTTCCTTGACAAGGAAAGGATGTATTACTTTCCATTAAATATATACTTCTGGTCACTTTATTCCAGACAGCTGGAACAGGACCCCTCTCTCTGGGAAATTCTCAGGCCCAGGCTCACCGCCTTGAGCCGTGAGGGTGAATTTCTGGACCAGGGTTTATACATAAAAGAAGTTGAAGACTGGCTGGAAAAACTTGGAGAGCCAGTGGATGAAATAGCCATGCTTCTGCCCTTAAGCGGACAATTTTCATCCTCAGGATGGAAAATACTCACAGGCGCCGGCATTGCTCATCAGGAAATGCTTTCAAACGGACACGGCTTTGAACTGAGAATAATCAATACTGACCAGGATGGATGGCTCCAGGAACTCAAGGAAATGGACTCAGTTTCCATAATTGGAGGGCCTGTATCAAGGGATACCTGGAGGAAAATCACTTCCTCAGGGCTGAACAGGGAAAAGGTTTTTCTTACTTTTCTGCCTTCCATTGATGATGAGGGAATTTCGGGGTGGAGGTTTTTTGCCAGTCCCAGGGATCAGGTCCGGGCCATGCTGGACAGGTGCGTTAATGAACTCGGGTTCACCGAATTTGCCATATTTTACCCCGAAGATGACTTTGGCCGGACTTACGCTCAGATTTTTTATGAACAGGCAGCCCAAAAAGGAGTCCGGGTCAGCAATTATAAAAGCTATCCAGCGGATGAACCGGAACTCTGGAACAGCGCAGTGGCATCATTTCTTGATATCAAAACCATGGACAGTTCTTCCAAGAATCCTTCTCCGCAGTTTCAGGCGGTTTTCATCCCTGACAGCCTGTCCAGGGTAAAGGGCATAATACCCCAGTTTTTCTATTTTGATCAGAACCAGTTACTGTTTATGGGCCCCATGCTCTGGTCCCAGGCATATTCACCTGATACTCTGGAGCAGCAGTACTTTTCCCTGTCCATTACCACCGGGGCCTGGCTGGATGATAAACCATCATCCAGATCCATGGAACTCAAATCAAGGCTGGACCAGACAATGCAGGGAGAGCCGGACTTATGGGCGGCTCTGGGATATGACTTCATAAGATTCGCTTCCAGGCTGGGCAATCTTCCTCCTCCCCGGGAATATGAACAGATAAATAATCAGCTGGCCAACGCCAGTTTTCTGGACTGGAGTATGGCTCCCATTTCCTGGAATGAACAGGGTCAAGCCTTCCAGGATCTTTATGTTTTTCAGATGAACCGGTCCAGCCTGTCCCTGGTGGATATGGATTATATTTATTCCCTGATCATGATCAGGGAAGCCCGCAAAGCTCACTGGATTGAAATGCTCAAGGAAAAGGAAGAACAGTCCAGGATTGCTGACTGATAAATAAAGCACAATAAATGGGAAAAAGCAGCTTATGAAAATTACCAGAGAACAGGTGGCCAGGATTGCCGACCTGGCCAGACTTGAGCTTAAGGAAGAAAAAATCGAAAAATTCGCCCTTCAATTCAGCCAGATCATAGGCTATATGGATAAAATGAACTCCCTGGATACAACAGGCGTGGAACCCCTTTACTCGCCTTCGGACAACACGTCTGTCATGCGGGAAGACGTGGCCGGAAACAACTTCCGCCGGGAAGATCTACTTTCCAATGCTCCTGTACAGGACGGGCAATATTTTATTGTTCCAAAAATTTTGTAGTAATCAGGATTTCCCAATGAATGATATAGTGGAAAAATCTTTGCTTGAAACAAGCAGATCCCTGCGGGAACGCCAGGTCAAAGTCATTGAAGTGGTTGAGGCCTGTCTTGACCGGATTGAGAAGACTGAACCAAAAATCAACGCCCTGCTCCACCTGGACAGAGAATCATGTCTGGCCAGGGCTCAGGAAATGGACAGATCCGGGCCTGATCCAGAGAAGCCTTTATGGGGAGTGCCCATAACCATAAAGGACGTCCTCTGCACCAAAGATTCACCCACCACATGCGGATCAAAAATCCTGGAGAATTTCAGGCCATGCTATGAAGCGACTCTGGTCAAAAAACTCAAAGATGCCGGGGCCATCATTCTGGGCAAAAACAATATGGATGAATTCGCCATGGGCTCTTCCACGGAAAATTCCGCCTATAAAATTGCCAGAAATCCGTGGAATCTGGATCATGTCCCTGGAGGCTCAAGCGGGGGTTCTGCTGCCGGAGTCGCGGCAGGCCAGTGTTTCGCTTCCATAGGAACTGATACCGGCGGTTCAATCCGCCAGCCTGCTTCTTTCTGCGGAATCACAGGTCTCAAGCCCACCTATGGCCGGGTTTCAAGATTCGGCCTGGTGGCCTTTGGCTCCTCCCTGGATCAGGCAGGCCCCATGACCAGATCAGCAGCTGACTGCGCCCTTATCCTCAATGTCATATCCGGACATGACCCGGATGATTCCACTTCAGTCCCCAGGCTGGTTCCTGATTTTCTGGCTGCCCTGGCTGAGCGCAAAGACCTCAAAGGCCTGCGCATTGGTCTGCCCAGGCAGTACTGGGAAGAGGGAATCAGCCCGGAAACTATGGAGTGCTGTCAGAGCGCGGTTAATCTGGCCCGGGATGCCGGGGCGGATATTGTCGAGGTTGACATGCCCCACGCCCAGTTCGGCATTGCCGCCTATTATATCATCTGCATGGCTGAAGCCTCTTCCAACCTGGCCAGGTATGACGGAGTAAAATATGGTTTTCGGGACAAATCCCGCGCTGATCTGCTTGAGATGTACCGCGAAACCAGATCCCAGGGCCTGGGAGAGGAGGTCCAGAGAAGGATAATGATGGGGACCTTTGTTCTTTCCACCGGGTATTACGACGCTTATTATAAAAAAGCGGCCCAGATCAGAAGGCTGATCCAGCAGGATTATGTCCAGGCCTTTGAATCCTGTGATCTTGTCCTGGCTCCGGTCACGCCATCCACAGCCTTTAAGATCGGAGAAAATATCGATGATCCCCTGCAGATGTATCTGACTGATATTTTTACTACCTCCCTGAACCTGGCCGGAATGCCCGGAATGACAGTGCCGGTGGGTCTGGGTAAAGATACAGGGCTGCCTGTGGGCATTCAGCTCATAGCCCCGGCCTTTGAGGAAGCCCTTGTCCTGCAGGCTGGACAGGTCCTGGAAAACGCCCTGCCTGGACTGGGTACCCCAAAAGGGCTCAGCTGATATCCCAAGCCATGAAAACCGCGGTTGCCCTCAGCGGAGGAGCAGACAGCCTGGCCTCTCTGGTTATCCTCAAGGATTCAGGACATGAAGTTCTGCCCTTTCATGCCAGGTTTTTTCCATCTGAAGAGTCACACTTAAAAACAGAGCAGCGGCTCAAAAATATCTGCCAGGAACTTGGATTGCCTTTTTATGTTCTCGAGCTTTCAGGGGATTTTGAACAAATGGTCATTAAGCCCTTTATCAGTTCATACCTGAGAGGTCTCACTCCCAACCCCTGCGCCCGTTGCAACAGGCGGGTCAAGTTCGGGCTGATGCTGGACAGGGTCAGGGCTTTGGGCGCCGACGCCATGGCTACGGGGCATTACGCCAGGATATCCAGGGACGGCAGTGTTCCCTCACTCTGGCGCGCTGCAGACAAAACAAAGGATCAAAGCTATTTTTTGTCCTTGGTGCCGGTTAAAGTTTTTGAACAGGTCATCTTCCCTCTGAACCAGATAACCAAGACCAGGGCCAAAGAATTGCTCAGACAAAGAAATATAGTCCCACCGGTAAAAGATGAAAGCAATGAAATATGTTTTATCAGGGATGACTACAGGGAATTTATCTCTGCTAAAGTTTCAGACAGGATCCTGGACAACCCTGGGCCAGTTAAAAACAGACAGGGACAGACCCTTGGCAGGCACCCGGGTCTTTGGCGCTACACCCAGGGACAGAGAAGAGGGCTTGGGATTGCCCATGAACACCCTTTGTATGTGCTTGGGAAAAACTGTGAAACCAATACCCTGCTTGTTGGAGCCAGTGAAGAACTCATGACCCGGACCTGTCTGGCCGGTGAAATGAATTTCCATGTTGATCCAAACTGTTGGCCCGAAAAAGTGTTTGTCCAGACAAGATACCGGCAGAAAGCCGGACAGGCAGTGGTCAGGATTGAGAATGACCGGATGCTGGTCTCTTTTTCCCGGCCCCGGGATATTCCTGCTCCCGGCCAGGTGGCGGCGGTATACTCAGAACAGGGCCAGGTCCTTGGAGCTGGAATAATAACTCATTAATCTTATGCGATTTCACATCATCACCCTGGGCTGCAAGGTCAATCAATACGAATCACAGGCAATTGCCGAGTCCCTTCAGTACAGGGGGTTCCACCAGATTGCCGCTTCAGCCTCGGCCCAGATCATAATAATCAACAGCTGCGTGGTCACGTCAAGGGCTGTGCGCGACCTGAAAAAAACATGCCGCCAGGTGAGCCGCGCAAACCCTGAGGCCAGAATCATAATCACCGGCTGCGCGGCCCAGGTTCTGGAAAAGGAACTGTCCCGGCTCACAGAAGTCCACATGATCATCCCCCAGAAAGACAAGAAAACCCTCATGACCGGCCTGAGGCATTTTCCCAGGACCGCGGAAAATATCCCGGACTACTCAATCTCTGATTATTTCCGGGCCAGAGCCGTGGTCAAGGTCCAGGACGGATGCACCCACAGATGCGCCTACTGCGTTGTGCCTCTGGCCAGGGGAAAATCCACAAGCAGGTCCCCTGAAGCAATCCTGGATGAGATATCAAGGCTTTTGGACAAGGGATTCACTGAAATAACCCTGGCAGGAATAAATCTCAGGCTCTACGGCCGGGACCTTGAGTCTGGAATGGATTTCTGGGACCTGGTCAGGTTTCTGCAAAAAAAAATATCCCTTCCAGTGAACCGGAAGTTCAGGATCCGCTTAAGTTCCCTTGAACCTTCCGAGCTGAATTCCAAGGCCCTGGAAACCCTGGGAAGCGCTGAGATGATCTGTCCTCATCTGCATATCTCCCTGCAAAGCGGCAGTCCTTCAATTCTTCAAAAAATGAACAGAGGCCATTACAACCCATCTGATTTAATGAGCTTTTCCAGGGAGCTGAAAAAAATCTGGCCCCTTTATTCCATGGGCGCTGACATACTGGCAGGCTTTCCAGGTGAAACCCGAAAGGATTTTGAACAGACCATGGAGCTTGTTCAAAACCTTCCCCTTAGTTACGCTCATATCTTCCCCTATTCCAGAAGACCGGGAACTCCGGCAGCCTCCTTTCCTGATCAGATTTCTGAGCCGGAGAAAAAATACCGGACAAATGAGTTAAGAGCCCTGGTTCAGGAGAAAAAACTGGATTTTCTGCGCAGGCTTACCATGGAGAAAAAACTGGATATGGTTATGGAGACCAGGACAAAAGGCATGTCTCAGTATTACACTGAGTGCCGCCTGGAAAAGCCATCAGCCTTCAGGCCAAGACAGATGATCACGGTCAGGCCCACAGGCGTCAGCAAAGAAGAATTGATTGTTGAACCAGTTTATGATGAAAATGTTTCCAGACCAGGGAATCAGAAGTAATATTTTACCATAGAACTCACAGGGGATACAGAAAAGATAAAATCATAATCTCTGCTCTCTCTGTGTGCTCTGTGGTTAGGTCTTGGGTCTTTGACCAGGTA
>PXDF01000071.1 GCA_003566455.1 Desulfonatronovibrio sp. | reverse complement strand
ATGAACATCCTGGTCACTGGCGCATGCGGGTTTATTGGGACCAACTTTATCTATTACATGCTCCATGAAACCGGGCACGTTCTGGTCAATCTTGACAAATTGACCTACGCGGGCAATCTCAAAAACCTGGTTTCAGTTGAACAACGATACAATGGAAAAAGGTATTTCTTTGAAAAGGGAGATATCTGCGATGCCATCCTGGTTCAGAAGATCCTCAAGGATTATGATATTGATGTAATCGTAAATTTCGCGGCTGAATCCCATGTGGACAGGTCCATCAGCTCGCCCGGCCAGTTTATAGAGTCAAACATCCATGGAGCCTATAACCTTCTGGAAACCTCCAGAAATGCCGGTCTTAAAATGTTCATCCAGGTTTCCACTGATGAAGTTTACGGAAGCCTGGGGCCTGAGGGCATGTTCACAGAGACATCACCCCTGGCACCCAACAGTCCTTATGCCGCGTCAAAGGCATCTGCTGATCTCTTGTGCAGATCCTTTCACAAAACCTATGACTTCCCTGTAATCATTACCAGGTGTTCCAATAATTATGGTCCTTTCCAGTTTCCGGAAAAGCTGGTTCCCCTGTCTTTTCTCAGGGCCAGAGAGGACCAGTCGGTACCGGTCTACGGCGAGGGATTAAACATCCGCGACTGGATATATGTTTCTGATCACTGCAAAGGAATCGACCTCTGCCTGGCTAAAGGAAAACCAGGCTCTATCTATAATTTCGGGGGCAGCGCTGAATACAGAAACATTGACGTGATCAAAAAGATTCTTGACATTATGGGTAAATCCTACAAGCTCATCAAGTTCGTCAAAGACAGGCCCGGACATGACACCAGATATGCCGTAGATTACAGCCTGGCCAGAGAAGAGCTGGGTTTTGAGCCCAGCGTGAAATTCACCCAGGGTCTGGAATTGACTATCAACTGGTACCTTAAAAACGATGAATGGGTTGATGAAATAAAATCCGGAGAATATATTGAATTCATGGAAAGCTGGTACAGGTAAATAAGATGAAAGCTCTCATACTTGGCGGAAAAACCGGACTGTTGGGACAGGCCCTGGCCCATGTCATGAAACAGAAAAAATGGGAAGTTGTCTGTCCGGACAGAAATGAAATTGACTTATTCAATGCCCGGCAGCTGGACAGCTTTATCCAGGACAACAGGATCGAATTCGTTTTCAATACCGTTGCCTACACCAGGGTGGACCAGGCTGAAGATGAACAGGAGTCAGCCCTTCAACTGAACAAAAACCTGCCTTCTGTATTGGGCAAAGTGTGCCGCGGCCGAAACATATATCTGATTCATTACAGCACAGACTTTGTTTTTGACGGCAAAAAAAATACTCCCTACACCACTGAAGACACCCCTTTATCCCAGTCAACCTATGGCAGGACCAAGCTGGAAGGGGAAAAGGTTCTTCTGTCTGATCCCTGGGACAGGCTGCTGGTCATCAGGACTGCATGGCTGTTTGGCCCGTTTAAGACAAACTTTGTTGACAGAATAATCAGCATGGCCAGGGAAAAGGACAATCTAAATGTCGTACATGACCAGGTGGGATCTCCAACCTATACCCTAGACCTGGCAAAATATTCCCTGAAACTGGTGGATAAGGAGACTTCGGGACTTTTTCACCTGGCCAATAAGGGGCAGGCTACATGGTGCGAACTGGCATCTGAAGTCATAAGGTGCGCAGGCCTTTACTGCAAAACCACTCCAGTCCCTTCAGCCGAATACCCTCATAAGGCAGTCAGACCATCCTATTCAGTCCTGGACTGTTCCAAATACTGCATGATCACAGGCTGTTCACCCAGGTCCTGGATTCAATCCCTGCGCGACTATGTTTATCACTACCAGCAGTGAGTCGGTAAATCGGTGAGTCCGACGTCCGACGTCCGACATCGGTCATCAGTCTTGACAGATGGCACAACCGTTGTTACCTCATTAGCACTCTGAACATCAGAGTGCTAATGAGGTGCAATAATGAGTCTGGACAAAAGAAAAACCGACGTTCTCCTGACCATAGTCAAAAACTATATCCTGACGGGTCAGCCGGTAGGATCAAGAACCGTTTCCAGGGATTCAAGCCTGGAGCTGAGCCCGGCTTCCATCAGGAACATCATGTCGGATCTCAGTGATGAAGGCTATATTGATCAGCCGCATACTTCCGCGGGCAGGGTTCCCACAGCCAGGGGAATCAGGTTCTATCTGGATTCCAGCCTGGAAATTGAACCCTTACCAGGGGAAATCCAGGATAAGATCAAGTCAGCCCTGACCAGCGTGGGACCTGATCTTTCCCAGACATTAAGCCAGACCTGCAAGATCCTTTCCTCTCTCTCCGGCCAGATCAGCCTGGTCATAACACCCAGTCATCAGCTTATCCGCTGGCAGCAGATAGACTTTGTTCTGCTCAGGCCGGGACTGGTCATGTCCATCCTGGTCATGGAAGGAGGCATGGTCAACAACAAGGTCATTAAGGTGGACAAGGAAATAACCAGCGATGACCTGGTCAGGTTCAGCAACTATCTCAACGAGCATTTTCAGGGCAAAACCCTGCTTCATGTCCGGGCCGGCATCCTGGCTCAGATGCGCAAGGCCAGGAAACAGTTTGAAAACCTTTATGAAAATGCCCTGCGACTGGCCCGTGAATCCTTTGAAGACACCACCAGACAGGTTTATGTGGAAGGGATCCATTATCTGTTTCAAGGCACTGATTTTCCCGATCTGGGCAAGATGCGCGAACTTTTCAAAATACTGGAAGAGAAGTCCAAGCTGCTGAAACTTCTTGATAAAACAATTGAAAGCAAAAACTTGAGCATAATCCTGGGTCAGGAACAAAAATTGGATGAACTGAGCGACTTTACTGTAATTTCATCCCCGTACAGCCTCAGGGATGATAACATAGGGGCTGTCAGCATTATCGGCCCCACCAGGATGAATTACTCAAAAATTGTTCCGGCTGTTGACTTAACCGCAAAAATTCTTAGTCAATTGCTCCAGGAAATATACGAAAACAGCGCCGGCTTTGATATGCGGGGCTGAATATAAATTTTTGTACGGAGGTAGTTTATAACATGTCTCTGGAAAAAGAGAATCTGGAAAATGAACAGCCTGAACAGGCGGATAATGATCAGCCAGAGCAAGACAGAGAGGTTGACATTGAAATTTCTGAAGATGAGCTCAGGCAGGCCTGCCATGATCAGATTTGCCCCCAGTGCGAGCTTTTGATCAAGGAAAAGGAAAAAACCCTCAGGGCTCTGGCTGACGCTGATAATTTCAAGAAAAGACTGACCAGGGAAAAAGAAGAGTTCTGCAAGTACGCTGTCAATTCTTTTGTTGAAGAAATCATTCCTGTCCTGGACAATCTGGAACTGGCCCTTGACCACGGCCGCAAAATCAAAGCGTGTAAAGACCTGGTTCAGGGTGTGGAAATGACCCTGGCCCTTTTCAGGCAGGTTCTTGAAAACAATAACCTGGTCCAGGTGGGCAGAGTTGGTGAAGAATTTGATCCAGGCATTCACGATGCCCTGGGTCAGGAAGAGCGGGAAGACATGCGGCACGGCACTGTCTGCCAGGTTTTGCAGAAAGGTTATTTTTTGAATGATCGTCTGGTCAGGCCCGCCAAAGTCATGGTCAGCAAAAAGTGTGAGAATTAAAAAAATAGACAAATCATCTTTACAACCTGAATTTTATACTTATGAAATCAGCAGTTAATTCGTTCAATCTTAAGGAGGCTTTATAACTATGGGAAAAATTATCGGAATAGATCTGGGCACGACCAACAGCTGTGTATATGTGATGGAAGGCAAGGAAGCCAAGTGCATCACTAATCCTGAAGGCGGAAGAACAACTCCTTCCATAGTTGCTTTTACAGACAAAGAGCGCCATGTTGGCGAAATCGCCAAAAGACAGGCCGTAACCAATTCTGAAAAAACAATCTTTGCTTTTAAAAGGCTGATGGGCCGGCAGTTCAATGATCCGGTCATCGCAAAATGGATAAAAAACTGTCCTTACAAAATCGTGGAGGGACCAGGCGGAGACGCTCATATTCAGGGGGGAGACAAAAAATACAGTCCCGCTGAAATCTCGGCCATGCTGCTTCAAAAGCTTAAAAGCGACGCTGAGGCGTATCTTGGCGAAAAAGTTACTGAGGCGGTCATTACCACTCCGGCTTACTTCAATGATAATCAGCGTCAGGCCACCAAAGACGCGGGCAAGATCGCCGGGCTTGAAGTCAAGAGAATAATCAACGAACCCACTGCCGCTTCTCTTGCTTACGGCGCCGACAAAAAGGAAAACGAAAAAATCGCCGTGTTTGACCTTGGCGGCGGGACCTTTGATATATCCATTCTTGAAGTTGGAGACAATCTGGTCGAGGTCAGGTCCACCAATGGAGACACTTTCCTTGGCGGTGAAGATTTTGATCACCGGGTCATTGATTATCTGGTCAGTGAATTTAAAAAGGAAAACGGAATTGACCTTTCCAAGGATCGCATGGCTCTGCAGAGGCTGAAGGAATCCGCTGAAAAGGCTAAAAAAGAACTTTCCACCACCATGGAAACCGATGTCAACCTGCCTTTTATCACTGCTGACCAGCACGGTCCCAAACACATGAATATAAAGCTCACCAGGAGCAAACTGGAAAGTCTGGTGGGAGACCTTGTGGACAGGACCATCGAGCCCTGCAAAAAGGCCTTGGCTGATGCCGGTCTCAAGGCTTCTGAAGTGAACCAGGTTCTTCTGGTAGGCGGAATGACCAGAATGCCTCTGGTTCAGAAAAAGGTTGCTCAATTCTTCGGCAAAGAACCCAATAAAAGCGTTAACCCGGATGAAGTCGTGGCCATGGGCGCGGCCATACAGGGCGGAATATTCTCAGGAGACGTAAAAGACGTTCTGCTTCTGGATGTCACTCCCCTGTCACTGGGCATTGAAACCATGGGCGGCGTATTCACCAGGCTCATTGACCGCAATACCACAATACCCACCCGCAAAAGCCAGATATTCACCACTGCCGCTGATAATCAGCCTTCTGTGTCCATTCATGTGCTTCAGGGTGAAAGACCAATGGCCGGGGACAATATGACCCTGGGCCGCTTTGAGCTTACAGGCATCCCAGCCGCGCCCAGGGGAGTGCCCCAGATTGAGGTTACATTTGATATAGACGCCAATGGAATAGTAAATGTATCAGCCAAGGACACCGGCACCGGCAAAGAACAGTCCATCAGGATCACCTCCTCCAGCGGACTGACTGAAGAAGAAATCAACAGGCTGGTCAAGGAAGCCGAATCCCATGCTGAAGAGGACAAAAAGAAGCAGAAGCTCATTGAGGCCCGCAACCACGCGGATACCCTGATCTACACCACTGAAAAATCCCTGCGCGACCTGGGCGACAATATTGATGCTGAGCTCAAGGCTGATATTGAGTCCAAGACTGAAGCCCTGAAAAAGGCCATGGAGGGAGATGACGAACAGGCAATCCGCAAGGCCACCGACGACTTGTCCCAGGCTTCACACAAGCTTGCTGAAAAGCTTTACTCTCAGAAAACCCAGGAGGGACAGGCCGGACCGCATGCCCAGCCCGGCCAGCAGGAGCCGGGGGCTGAGCAGAAGGGTCCAGATGATGATGTAGTGGATGCTGACTATACTGAAGTTAAATAGGGTCTGCCCTGAAAGTCTTGGTTTCGGGACGCGGACTAACAGCGTGTTGAAAAAGTCCTTATTAGACAGGCTGTTCAAAAATTCCAAGCGACAGTCCGGCACTCACTTGAGTGGATATCTTCCGAAATGAGTTAGTATTCGCAACTCAAGTGAGTGCCGGATAAAGAGCAAAAAAAGTTCAAGGTCGATGCGTATTTAGACATACGTGAGAGTTTGAAGTTTTGGACGCGACGAAGCAATTGGGAAATTTTCAACGCCCTGATAAGGCATCCT
>PXDF01000212.1 GCA_003566455.1 Desulfonatronovibrio sp. | reverse complement strand
CGCACAGTCAACAAAGTCCTGCCGATACTATCTTCCTCATTATGGACAGGAATTAGGAGGGATATGAAAAAGTCGTTTACAGACATATCTTTTCCAGGAAACAACGACCTTGTAAGTTCCAAAAAGAATTTATATTTTTTTCAGAAAATACATGGTTTTTTCAGACCTCTCACATCATGCACTATCTTGTCTTATGACTAAATAATCATGAGCTGCATTGTCGCAAAAAGCTGACAAACAGCCGAGGCTACCGTTCAAAAAAATCGAGAATCTTTTCAATAATGTATTCAACGTCGTCTAAATCCAGCTCGGGGTAAAGAGGCAAAGCCAGAGCTTGTCTGGATAATATCTCAGCGGTTTCGAAACTTTGATTTTCCCGGACGAATGATCGGTAAGCGGGCATCTGGTGCAAAAGAGTCGGATAATAAATATTGGTTTGAATCCTCTGCAATTCGAGATAAGCCCTCAGGTCGTCCCGCTGATCAGGACAGAGCACTGTAAATATATGATTATTCGTATACACATTTTCCAGTTGAGAGTGTTGGGAATTCAAAAATAACAAAGGAGAATCTTTCAGACCTTTTTGATATATCTGCGCCCTCCGGCTTCTTTCCTGATTCATCCGGTCGAGATGCTTCAGTTTCACACGCAAAACAGCGGCCTGCACCTCATCCAGACGACTGTTCACACCCTGCCGGTATGAAGTGAAAGGATCATCCCTCTTGCCATAATTTCTGAGCTGAAGCAGGGTTTCATAGTAATTGCTGTCATTGGTCAGAATCATACCTCCATCACCGTACCCGCCAAGATTTTTGGTGGGATAGAAGCTGAAACATGAGAGTGCTCCATAACTCCCTGCCTTTTTATCACCTATGCTGCTCCCATGAGCCTGGGCTGCATCTTCGATAACCAATAGCTCATGCCTGCGGGCAAGCTCTGTGATTTCACTCATATTGCATGGGAGTCCGAAAATATGAACCGGGATGATGAATCTTGTCTTTTGCGTCACGAGTTCCTCTATCCGGCTCGCATCCATCAGACAGGTGTCTTTTTCAACGTTACAAAACACAGGAGTCCCGCCGGCCATCAGAATGGCTGCAGGCGTCGGGGTGGGTGCGTAGGTGGAGGTAATCACCTCGTCTCCCGGCTGAATCCCGGCAACCCTGAGGGCAAGGTAAAGGGCATCTGTTCCTGAAGCCACACCCAGGGCGTAATCGCATCCAATATATTCCGCAAAATCCTGCTCAAAATTCTGAAGTTCATCTGCCAATATATACCGGCCGCTGCCCAGAACCTTTTTTAGAGCTTCATCTACTTCAGAATAAAAGAATTCGTGCTGCGGCACCAGGTTGTGCCGCCAGATGTAATTACGTTTGTTGTCGGCAGGCTGAGCATGGACACTCGGCATAGTTTAAACCCTCATAGCAATCAAAATTTTATCGATTAAAATAATGACCTTGAAAACACAGAAAGACTTGTTCACCTGTAAAAAATTTAACAGTTCAGCTGATTCAAAAAAATCATTGCCCCACCAGGAATCTGGATGTGCTTAAATCCCAGGGCCATGCTTCTCTGCAATGATAGAAATAAGGTGCATTCGGACTTTTTTCAGGGATCCGACCTGTCTCTGCAATAGAACAGGCTGACAAAGCGAAAAGAAAAAAATCGTTTTCGAAAAGACAATAGATTAAGAAAGTCCTTTTGTTTTCCGGGCTACAGCCAGAACAGATGTTCCAAACGGAAAGCTGGAGGCCATAATATTTTCAAATAAAGAATTAAAACCTAAAATTATTTTGTTCCATCTTGGACTTACAGGATGCAGGTCGCTCCTGGCTGAACCTCTGCTCAAACGTCTGATAAAGAAGGCAGGCACAAAAAGCCAGGAATATCGATAAGTCACTTTGAGCGGAGAAAAGCCTGTCTGAATGAGTAGAGCGGACATTTCATTCGCTGTATAGCGTTTTCTGGTATGCACGGCTTCGTCGTGGCCTCCCCTCAGACACTCGAAAGCGGGTACCTGAACGATTAAATATCCGCCGTGATTCAAAACCCGATTCAGCTCCTTCAGCGCTAGAAGCTCATCTTGGACCAGCTGGTGATATAGAACATCGATACAAGTTACAGCATCAAAGGAATTGTCTTGAAAAGGTATGTTTTCAATACCTCCGGCGGCAATTCTTTTTGCAAGTATTTTTCTCTTCGAGGCCAGATACACAGCTTCAGTTGAAGCATCAAACCCGGCAACCTGATATCTATCAGGCAAGAACCTTAATAAGCCGCCGGTGCCGCAACCCGCGTCAAGAACCCTTCGAATGGACGGCAACAGCTCCAATTCTCGAAGCACTCGTTGATGTGTTGTTTGATACCACCAGTGATGTTCTTCCAGATCACAGATGGTGTAAAATTCTGAGAGCTTCAAGGCGCTTTATGGTTAACTGCCATTATTAAATATAATGCTTACTATTTTCACGGTAGTAGGCATAGGTTTGAGCAATGCCTTCCTGCAGGGATGTTTTCGGGGTCCAGCCGGTGTCCTGCCTGATTTTATCCGTAAACAGGCCGACATCTCCCATATCTATCTTCTTTATATGCTCAGGAAATGGGAGTGTCTTTACATTAATATGTTTCTGCTGCTGTTTTAAAGACTGCAGGATCTCACTGATCCTGCAGGGCTGCCCCCCAATATTATAGATCGGATCTTCCTGATTTAGATCGCGCATGCCGACCAGAAGCATGGCCTCCACCACATCGTCCACAAAAAGAAGGTCCTTGATCCGCTCCGTACTCCCATAAATTTTAATCTCCCTGCCCTGGAGAGCGCTTTTTAAAATTTCTCCAAAAAAGCCTATACTTCTGCCGTTCATTTTTTGGGCGGGGCCGTAAGTGTTTGTAAGACGAAGAAAAGCATAGTTGAGTCCGCTGGAGCGGCCATAACATCGGTGGTAGTGTTCCAGAGTGGTTTTATGAACGGATTGTATGTCCAGCGGGCAGAGTCTGTCCCCTTCATTGAAATGTGACTTGCCTGTACCATACTGATTTCTGGAGCCGATACTGATAACTTTTGGTTTTCCACCGCCGACTGCCAGGGCCCGGAGGAGTTGAAGACCGCTGGAGCAATTGATTTCATAGTCTAACACCGGATTCTCAAACCCGATATAGTGATCAGTTAATCCTATGCAATTGAAAATGAGGTCGAAATTTTGGAGATCATGGTTGACCAGATACTCTTCAATTTTTTTCCGAAACAGGATGATTCTGCTTTCATAACCGTTCAGGTTAAATGGATTAGCGCCGCCATGCATCTCAAAAGAATCTACAATGGTGACCGACGCCTCAAGGTCACAAAGACGTCTGGCCAGTCTGCTTCCAATAAAGCCCGCACCTCCCGGAATCAGGATCAGCTTGTGCCGGAAGAAAGTGTCAGCTTTTGTAGTGTTGACTGCCATGGAGATCCATTTTTCTGTGAACTGTTTTGTGACACAATATCATTGGCCATCTGGTAATCATCTTCCTGTCCGATATCCAGCCAGTAGTCGGTGAGAAGAAAGCGGGATACCTGATAATTTTCTGAAATCTTATTTCGCAGCAAGTCATCCATGCTTACGGCTGTATTGGAAGGCATGGCATCAATGACTTCAGGGTTCATGAAATAAATGCCCGCATTGATTTCCGCGCTGATAGAGGGTTTCTCCCTGATATCGAAAACACGGTTGTCCTTGTGGTCAATCACCCCGTAACGCAAGGGAAAAGTTACTATTTTTGTGACCACAGTAATATAGGCACCTGTTTCAAGGTGATTTTCCGCCAGAAGTGAACAATCCAGATTGGTTAAAATATCTCCGTTCATGACCAGAAAGGGCTCTTCCAGGACATCACGCAAAAGACTGAGGGGGCCTGCAGTACCCAGAGGCTTCGACTCAATACTATAGTAGATTCGAACACCCCAGTTAGATCCATCTCCAAAGTAAGCTTGAAACAGTTCATGCCTGTACCCCAGAGCAAGAAATATTGTGTCCACACCATGTTCCTTGAGATTGTGGATCTGGATTTCCAATACACTTCGATCCCCTACCGGAAGCAGTGGTTTAGGAATTATCTGCGTTACGGGACGCAGTCTTTTCCCCAGACCACCGGCCATAATAACAGCTTTCATAGTTTTATCCTCTTACTCACTTCGATGTTTTCGGTATATTCGCCTTGTGGGAGCGTCCCTTCAGAAAACAGATTCCAAAAAAACGTTTCACAAAAAGGGCCGCCAGAGAAACAAGATTTCCAATCTCCCTGGGGGAGAAATACCATTTCTCCGGCAAGGTCAGAACCATTCCACCCGAGATGGGCGACATGAGCCAGCTTTTCAAGACCCGGGGCTGTAAGTTGAAGAATAAATTGGCCATATAGGTATCACGGATCAATTCTGCTCGAGTTGTTCCCGGCGGGGCGTATGGAATGTCGTCATGAAACATATACGACTGTACGTTAAAGTTGCTCCAGCCCTCCTTGATCTTGAGCCCGCCTTCAGCTTTGGCGATTTCATAGAGTTTGGTTCCCGGGTAAGGAACAGCTACGTTAAAGCGTGCGTCGCTTAGCGGAAGCCTGCGTGCCTTTTTAGCCGTATATTTACGATCTTCCCTGGTTTCAGTGGGCAGTCCGAAGATGAAAGTCGTGCTGGTGGAAAGCCCTGCTTCATGCGCCATTTTGACTGCCTGAATATTTTGTTCTACAGTCTCGCGTTTCTCAACTTTGTCCAATAGCCTGGGAACCAGTGTTTCCATGCCCAAGGACATTATCTTGAAATTGGCCTCTTTCATCTTGCCCAGCAGCTCGTAAGTAACTGAATCACCACGCATCTCAGCCACAAAACCGGCTTTTTCATGGTATCCTCGAGAAATAATGCCGTTCAACAAAGAGAATACCCGCTTTTTGTCCACTATGAAATTATCATCCATAAACCAGATAGTGTCCTGCTTGTACCTGTTCACCAACAGGCCCACCTCATCCAGCACCCGTTCAACATCGAAAACTCGAAACTGACGGCCGGTAATTGCCCGTTGAGAACAGAAGATGCAATCAAAAGGACATCCCCGGGAGGTGATCACGGTACCGAAATCCCGGTAAAAATCTTTGTTGTGATCAATTAGTTCATAAGGAAAAGGCGGAATTTCGTTTAGATCCTGGATCAACGGACGGTCGGGGTTGTGGACGAACTCTCCGTTTCTTTTATAGGAAATGCCCTGAAGGTCATACCAGGATTTTTGATTCTGCACTCGATCGACCAGCTCTGAAATGGTTCTTTCACCTTCCCGGCGGACCACAACGTCAATGCCTTTGCTGGAGAGGCATTCCTCAGGAAGTACAGTGGCATGAATACCACCGGCAACCACCAGAACACCGGGATCGACCTGCTTTATTCTGTTCGCCACCTCGTAGGCATGCCAACAGTTGATGGTCAGAAGAGAAAAACCGACGATCCTTGGCTCCTTGAGCTCCTCTATCAGTTTTTCCAATTGCCTCCCGGACAATGGCTGGATCTGCTCATCCACGATTTGCGGTACCACGTTGTTGTATTTTCGCAGATATCCTGCCAGGCAGCCAAGGCCTGTTGGAAATGTATTGTAAATGAAAGGGGTGATGGCCTGGCTTTGAGATTCGCTGTGAATTGATGGATTTATCAGGATCATAAGGCTTCCTTTTTCCAATGATGAAAAATGAACGGCAAAAAATATTCGGCACATGTAGAAAGATTCCTTGCCTGACAAGCAAGGCATTTCTCCATAGCATTCGACTCCTCATCATTTGGAGCGATTAAGATTAGGTGAAGATTTTTTAGTTTCCATCCGGAAATTCTTTATTTCCGGATGCTGAAACTGATGGTTTTCTTTCCGGAAACGAGGAGTTTTTTTCTTTTGGCAAGGAAATCAAGCAATTATGAGGAGGCGTATCTTAAT
>PXDF01000190.1 GCA_003566455.1 Desulfonatronovibrio sp. | reverse complement strand
CTGTCAGAGGGCTCTGGTCCGTATCAGATGCGGATTCAAGGGACTGCTCTGGCTGGAGGAGCTTATTGATATCGCTTCCCATGCCGGTTCATCTCCGGTTTACCCTTTGCTAAAGCGGGAGGATGAGAAATTTGTGACTGAGTATGCCTTTTCCAGGCCGGCTTTTGTGGAGGACGTGGTGAGAAGGGCCGCCTCAAACCTTGAGAGACATCAGTTAATAAAATGGTATGAAGTGGAGGTTGAAAGCTTTGAGTCCATTCATAATCACAGCGCTTACGCGAAAATCTCCAGGTTCTGAGTTCATTTAGCAGGATTTGATTTTATTCGTTTTTAAAGATATTTCTTTTTTTGTTTTTTAAATATTCATCATGTAAAGTGGTGAGCCTGGAATCTGTTCGTGTTTCTCTTGCTGCAAACTCCCAGGTCATGGGCTTTGATTAAAACATTGCTGCAGGTTAACGATTGCCGCTTTCCCAAATCAGGCCGGGACCGGTCGAACAAGCAACAATTCGTCACCCGAACAGACCCCAGGCTTAAAAGGCTTGCCATGTAAAGTGGTGAGCCTGGAATCTGTTCGTGTTTCTCTTGCTGCAAACTCCCAGGTCATGGGCTTTGATTGAAACATTGCTGCAGGTTAACGATTGCCGCTTTCCCAAATCAGGCCGGGATTGGTCGAACAGGCAACAATTCGTCACCCGAACAGACCCCAGGCTTAAAAGGCTTGCCATGTAAAGTGTTGAGCCTGGTAACATGCGGTGAATAAGTATGTATTTTTTCATTGACTCGATATTATCAAATTCCACGCCGTTTTCGGCAACCAACGGGAGTTTTTATGACTAAAAAAGGTATGTCCCCTGAAGAATTGCGCAGAGAAGCCCTGGAAACAGCAATAACCACCATTGAAAGAAAATATGGTCAGGGTTCGGTTATGCGCCTGTCCGACGACGCCCACCAGTCCATCCCTTTCATCCCTACCGGTTCCATCGGCCTGGACCTGGCCCTTGGCCTGGGAGGGATCCCCAGGGGCAGGGTCACAGAAATATATGGTCCCGAATCTTCAGGTAAAACAACGCTGGCCCTGCACATAATCGCGGAAGCCCAGAAAAGGGGAGGAGTGGCCGCCTTTATTGACGCGGAACATGCCCTGGATGTCACCTATGCCAGAAGACTGGGCGTGAACACAGAGGAACTTCTGATCTCTCAGCCTGATTACGGTGAGCAGGCCCTTGAGATTGCCGATCTCCTTGTCCGTTCAGGCGGTGTTGACGTTATTGTCATAGACTCGGTTGCCGCCCTTATCCCTCAGGCAGAACTTGAAGGAAGCATGGGAGAAACTCAGGTGGGCGGGCAGGCCAGGCTCATGTCCCACGCCATGCGCAAGCTTACAGGCACTATTCACAAGTCGAGGACTTCTCTGGTGTTTATCAACCAGATCCGGATGAAAATCGGGACCATGGGCTACGGAAACCCGGAAACCACTTCCGGAGGCAATGCTTTAAAATTTTACGCGACCATCCGAATGGACATCAGAAAAGTCCAATCCCTTAAGGACAAGGAAGAAGCTGTGGGCAACCGCGTCAAGGTCAAGATAGTAAAAAACAAGGTTGCTCCGCCATTCAGGGAGACCCAGTTTGATATCCTTTACGGTCTTGGAATTTCCAGGGTGGGAGAATTGCTGGATATTGGTGTGGAACACGGAGTGCTTGACAAAAGCGGAGCCTGGTACGCCTTTGGTTCAGAAAGACTTGGTCAGGGCAAGGAGAATGTCAGGGCCTTTTTGCTGGAAAATAATGAAATAGCTCAAGCCATTGAAAAAGAACTGCTGGTCCACATGGGGGTTCTCGAACCGGAAAAACCAGCGGAAACTCAGGCAGACAAGGATTAAAATATCAGGAGAAATCCGGTGTCAACCTCATCCGAGATCAGAGAAAGATTTTTAAAATTTTTTGAGAATAATGGACATACCCGTGTTCCCAGTTCTTCACTGGTTCCTGAGAATGATCCCACGCTTCTTTTCACCAACGCCGGAATGGTCCAGTTTAAAAAGGTTTTTCTGGGCCAGGAAAAAAGGGAATATACAAGAGCAGCCACTTCCCAGAAGTGCCTCAGGGTAGGGGGCAAGCACAATGACCTGGAGAATGTGGGCAGGACCGCAAGACACCATACTTTTTTTGAGATGCTGGGAAATTTTTCCTTTGGAGATTATTTCAAAAAAGAAGCCATAGATCTGGCCTGGAGGTTTCTGACCTGTGAACTGGCTCTTAGCCCGGACAAAATGTTCATCACCGTTTACAAGGATGATGACGAGGCCATGGAACTCTGGGAAAAAACAGCCGGCGTGCCCGGAGAGCGCATATTCCGTCTGGGTGAAAAGGACAATTTCTGGTCAATGGGGGACACAGGTCCGTGCGGACCCTGTTCAGAGATTCTTTATGATCAGGGCCAGGACATGTCCTGCGGTCCTGACTGCGCTATTGGAGTTTGTGATTGCGACCGGTACCTGGAGATCTGGAATCTGGTATTTATGCAGTTTGACCGGGACGGGCAAGGCAATCTGAACCCCCTGCCAAGGCCCAGCATAGATACCGGCATGGGCCTTGAGAGGATCAGCGCTGTCTGCCGGGGCGTTTACTCCAACTATGACACCGATTTATTCAAGGGACTGATTGGCCTGATGGCCAAGACAGCAAAGGTTTCTTATGGACACAGTGAAGATATTGATGTTGCCCTGAGGGTCATTGCGGATCACTCCAGGGCGTCGGCCTTTATGATCTCCGACGGAATTCTGCCTTCCAATGAGGGCCGGGGCTATATCCTTAGAAGGCTTATCCGCAGGGCTTACAGGTTTGGACGCAGCCTTGGAATGAAGGGATCGTTTTTGCATGAAGTTTCCCTTGAAGCAGCCGACACCATGGGAAAGGCCTATCCAGAGCTCGAGGAGTCGAGAGATTTCATGGTCAGGGTGATTAAACAGGAAGAAGAGCGCTTTGCCGATACCCTGGAAAAGGGGCTTGTTCTTCTGGAAGAGGAGATTGCAAACCTTAAGACAGCGCAGAAAAGGGTCATCCCGGGTGAAGTGGCCTTCAAGCTCTATGACACCTATGGCTTTCCCCTGGATATAGTCAATGATATTGCCGGGAAAACCGGCCTGGAGGTGGATGAGCAAGGGTACAACGCGTTGATGGATGACCAGAAGAAAAGGGCCAAGGCCGCGTGGAAGGGTGCAGATAGCGATAATATCTTTGCATATCTGAGCCGCAGTGCCGGGGATGATTTTCAGGTTGATTTTGTAGGTTATCATGATCTCAGGTCCAGAGGTATTGTCAAATTTCTTCTTGATATGCAGGGGGAGCCGCTGAATAATCTGAGTCAGGGAAATAAGGGCTGGCTTGTTTCATCCGCCACTCCTTTTTACGGAGAATCAGGCGGACAGACTGGAGACAGGGGAAGGATTGTTTCCCAGACCGGAATGGCCAGGGTTGAAGACACCCTCAAGCCCCTTCCCAACATTATTGTTCATATGGTTGAAGTTTCTTCAGGCAAACTGGAGCCGGGCCAGGAAGTCGATCTCATTGTTGATGACGGCAGAAGAGTTTCCATTGCCAGAAATCATACCGCGACCCATCTTCTGCATTCAGCCCTGCGCCGTGTCCTTGGAGAGCATGTCAGACAGGCCGGATCACTGGTGGAGGAAAACAGGCTCAGATTTGACTTCACCCATATCAAGGCCGTGGGAAAAGATGAGCTGTCCAGGATTGAAGATGATGTAAACTCGGCCATCCTGGCGGACATTTCAGTGGAAACCATGGAAATGGAACATGAACAGGCATTGGAGAAGGGCGCTTTAGCCCTGTTTGGTGAAAAATACACCCATAAGGTCAGGGTGGTTTCTCTGGCAGATGTTTCCATGGAACTGTGCGGAGGAACGCATCTCAAATCCACCGGCCAGGCCGGAAGTTTCTGCATTGTCAGCGAAGGAGCGGTGGCCGCGGGGGTGCGCAGGATCGAGGCTCTTACCGGGTGGGAGGCCCTGAGATACTGGCAGGATAAACGCTCCAGAGTGGAGTCTCTGCAGGAAGTGCTCAAGGTCGGTCCGGACCAGATACTTGACAAGGTGTCGGCTCTTCAGGAACAGCTTCGGGAAATTTCAAGGGAAAACAGGACTCTCAAAGAGAAACTTTCATCAGGCACAGGCAGTGAGCTTGCTTCAGCCGTTCAAAATGTTTCCGGGATTAATCTGATTGCCCGCAAGGTAGATGACGCGGATATGAACGGACTAAGAAAACTCATGGACCAGATCCGTTCCAGGATGGATTCCGGGGTTGTTCTTCTGGCATCAAAGAATAAGTCCAAACCCATGCTTCTTCTTTTTGTGAGCAAGGATCTGCATGAAAAGTTCACAGCTCCGCAATTGATCAAGGAAGTTGCCGCTGAGATCAAGGGTAGCGGTGGAGGCCGTCCTGACCTGGCTCAAGCAGGCGGTTCCGACGCCGATGGTCTGGACAGGGCATTGACCAGGCTGGAGGAAATTCTTGCGGGGCGTTGAAAATCTTTAACTTGCCGCACTTTATAACTCTTTTACTTTTTGAGGCAGGCTTTTCAACCTTGGATTGGCCTGAAACGCTTACAAGGAAATGATTAACAAGATACTGAAAAAAAGAATCCTCATCCAGGACAGGGTCAGCGAAATTACCATTTACGCCCCACATATCGCCCGAAAAGCTCGTCCCGGCAATTTCGCGGTGCTGAGACTTTCAGCCAGAGGAGAGCGAATACCTCTGACCATCGCTGACAGGGACCCAGAAAAAGGGACCATTGTCATAGTCTACCTTGTTCTGGGCAAGACCACCGCCCTTCTGGACACCCTTGACGAGGGCGACGCTATCCTTGACCTTTGCGGTCCTCTGGGCAAACCCACTGAGATAATAAAACAGGGCGAGGTCTGCTGCGTGGGGGGCGGGACAGGAATTGCCGCCATGCATCACATTGCCAAAGGAAACTTTGAGGCCGGCAATGATGTGATTTCAATAATCGGGGCCAGAAGCAAGGACCTCTTATTGTTCAAGCCTGAACTGGAAAGGATATCTTCCAGGGTTCTGGTGGCCACTGATGATGGAACAATGGGTCATAAGGGCTTTGTGACCGAGGTCCTGGAGAAGTATCTGCAGGAAAGCAGGTCAGTTAAAGAGGTGGTGGGGGTTGGCCCTGTACCCATGATGAAGGCGGTGGCCAAAGTCACTGGTTCCTTTAATGTCAGGACAGTGGTCAGTCTTAATTCAATCATGGTTGACGGGATAGGCATGTGCGGAGCCTGCCGGGTAAGCGTTGGCGGGGAAATCAGGTTTGCCTGTGTTGATGGGCCGGAATTTGACGCGTCCCGGGTTGATTTTGATGAACTCATGATGAGGCTTGGAGCCTTCAGAGACCAGGAAAAAAAATCAATGGAACTTTTTAAAAGAGCTGAGTCTCATGACCAAAAAAGCTAAAGCCAAGGTTAAACCCAGGGTCAAGATGTCCATGCTTGATCCTGTGGAAAGAGGCAGGGTCTTTTCCGAGGTTGCTCTGGGCTATCAGATTCAGGACGCTGTATCTGAAGCCAGAAGATGTCTGCAGTGCAAGAAACCTACCTGCATAAAAGGCTGCCCTGTTGAGGTGGATTGTAAGTCCTTTATCAATCTGGTGGCTCAGGAAGAATTTGAAGATGCCTTTAGAGTAATCAAGGACACTAATAGCCTCCCAGCCATATGCGGCAGGGTCTGTCCCCAGGAAAACCAGTGTGAGCGCACCTGCAAACTCCGGCCTACTGGTCAGCCAATTGCCATAGGCAGGCTGGAGCGTTTTGTAGCTGACAACTTTTACGCGCGAAATTCCTGTGAAGAGGAAACAGGTTTCATGGAGTGCATTCTGCCTGATGAAAACCTGAAGGTGGCCGCTATCGGTTCAGGACCCAGCAGCCTGACCCTGGCCGGTTTTCTGGCAGCCAGGGGAGTTAAGGTAACCACATTTGAAGCCCTGCATGAGCCAGGAGGGGTTCTTGTTTATGGAATTCCCGAATTCAGGCTTCCCAAGTCCGTGGTCAAAAGAGAAGTGGACTCCCTGAAACACCTTGGAGTTGAGTTCAAATGCAATTTTGTCGGAGGAATGACATTTACCCTGGATGATCTTTTTGCTCAGGGCTATAAAGCAGTTTTTATCGGAGTGGGGGCCGGGCTTCCAAGATTTATGAATCTGGATGGTGAAAATCTTATCGGTGTTTACTCGGCCAATGAATACCTGACCAGAGTCAATCTCATGCATGCCTATAAGTTTCCTGATTACGACACCCCTGTTCCCAGAGGTGATAAAGTTATCGTTATCGGCGGGGGTAACGTGGCCATGGACGCGGCAAGGACGGCTTACAGGCTTGGGGCGTCCAATGTCAGGGTTGTTTATCGCCGCACCAAGGGTGAAATGCCCGCCCGCCGGGAAGAACTTGAGCATGCCCTTGACGAAGGGATAGAACTGGAAATCCTGGCTTCACCCCTTTCATTTTGGGGCGATGAAAGTCATCATTTGCAACGGGTTCTGCTCCAGAAAATGGAGTTGGGTCAGCCTGATTCCAGTGGCCGCAGAAGCCCTGTGCCCATAGATGGCCAAACATTCGAACTGGAAGCGGATATGGCCATAATGGCCGTGGGCACAGGCGCCAACAGGATCCTGACCCAGACAACCCCAGAGCTTAAATTGAATAAGCGGGGCAATATTGAAGTTGATCAGGCCACAGGTGAAACCAGTGTGCCCATGGTTTTCGCTGGCGGGGATATTGTGACCGGGGCGGCCACAGTGGTTTTGGCCATGGGGGCTGGGAGACTAGCTGCCAAAGAAATATTGAAGCGTATAAAATAGGTTGTTATGACACAGGTTATAGGTGTTAAATTCAGGGACCAGGGCCAGGTTTATTATTTTCAGTCCAGTCCGTTTGTGGTTCAAAAGGGGGACTCGGTGATTGTCAAGACCGAGGAGGGGCTTGGCCTGGCCAGGGTGGTTGTTGTCAGGGACAGCATGCCTGACGGCTTCAAGCCGGAACAGCTCAAACCCATCTTCAGGCTGGCCAATGAAGAAGACCTTATGAGTCAGGGAGAAAATCATGGTTTATTAAGGCAAGCTTTCAAATACTGCAGGGACTGCATCAGAGAACGCGCCCTGGAGATGAAGCTTGTGGATGTGGAAGTGTATTTTGACCGGAGTAAGATAATTTTTTATTTCACGGCCCCGGGCCGTGTTGATTTCAGAGAGTTGGTCAAGGATCTGGTCAAGGTTTATAAAACAAGGATTGAACTCAGACAGATCGGTGTGCGCCATGAAACCCAGATGGTTGGAGGAATCGGCAATTGCGGCCAGGTATGCTGCTGCCGCAGGTTCATGCGTCATTTTGAGCCGGTAACCATAAAAATGGCCAAGGATCAGAACCTGTTTCTTAATCCGGCCAAGATTTCAGGCATCTGCGGGCGTCTTTTATGCTGCCTCAATTTTGAGCAGGATAATTATGCCCGTTTCCAGAAGAAAATTCCCAAGCTTGGCAAGCGCTTCAAAACAGACAATGGGTATCTGCGAGTGATAAGGGCCAACCTTTTCCGGGAATCCCTGACTGTTCTCAACGAAGATGGGGTTGAAAAGGAAATTCCCCTGGCCGAGTGGCATGAGATAATCAGGAATCATAGCAGAAATATGGAAGCAAAGTAGCAGGAGACCTTCGACTTGAACCCATTCTTTATTTCAACTCCCATATATTACGTCAATGCCAAGCCCCATCTGGGGCATGCATATACAACGATAGTGGCCGACAGCATCAACCGGATGCACAGACTTCAGAACAGACAGACATATTTTCTCACAGGAACTGATGAACATGGTGACAAGATAGTTGAGGCCGCGGCCAGAAAAAATCAAAGTCCAGAAACATACGCTGAAAAGATCAGCACGCTATTCAGGCAGATCTGGCCCTTGCTGGAAATTGAGAATGACAGGTTCATAAGGACTACTGATCCTGAACATAAGGAATGTGTGCAGAAAATATTGCTTAAAGTCTATGACAGCGGGGATATTTATTTTGGAGAGTATGGCGGGCATTATTGCTATGGTTGTGAACGCTTCTATACGGAAAAGGAGCTGGTGGACGGTCTTTGCCCAGACCATCTGGAAAAACCGAAGTTTTTGCAGGAAAAGAATTATTTTTTCCGTATGACAAAGTATCTGGAGCCCCTCAAACAGCACATCCTGGGCAACCCTGATTTTATCAGGCCGGAAAGATACCGCAATGAAGTTCTGGGAATGCTTGGCGACGAACTCAATGATCTATGCATATCAAGGCCCAAAACCAGGCTATCCTGGGGAATAGAACTCCCCTTTGATCACAATTACGTAACCTATGTCTGGTTTGACGCCCTGATCAACTATATTTCCGCCCTTGGCTGGCCGGACGGACCTGACTTCAAAAAATACTGGAGTGGTGCACACCACCTTGTGGCAAAGGATATTCTGAAGCCGCATGCGGTTTTCTGGCCAACCATGCTTATGGCCGCGGGAGTTCCCCTTTACAGAAGCCTGCGGGTCCACGGTTACTGGACCATCAAAGAGACCAAGATGTCCAAAAGCCTGGGTAATGTTGTTGAGCCCATGTCCATGAAGGATAAATATGGGGTGTCGTGTTTCAGGTATTTTCTGTTGAGGGAAATGCAGTTCGGCCTGGATGCTTCTTTTTCCGAAGAAGCCCTTGTGGGCAGACTCAACGCCGACCTGGCCAATGATCTGGGCAATCTGACCAACAGGGTCCTGGCCATGACTCACAAATATTTCAAGGGCAGTGTTCCTGTAACGGGCAAGCCCCAGGACCTGGACAGGGAGACCATTGAACTTGGTCTGGAATCTTTCAGGGAATATGTCAGGCTTTATGAAAACTTTGATTTTGCCAAGGCCCTGGCAAGGCTTTGGGTGTTTGTGAGCCATCTGAATAAGTATGTCGATCAGAGCGCTCCCTGGGTATTGTTCAAGGAAGGTAACGCGGATCGTCTGCAGACTGTCATGTATGTGCTTCTGGAGGGGCTGCGGAAAATTGCTCTGCACCTGTGGCCGGTGATGCCTGGAGCTTCGGAAAAAATGCTTGATCAACTTGGGGTAAAGTTTGACTTGGAGTCCATAGACCTGGCTGCAGAAACCAGTCACTGGCAGGGTCTTGATGCTGGTACTCTGGTGGCCAGAAAATCCAATCTTTTCCCAAGGGTTGATTTAAGCCTGGACAAACCTGAGGGTTCCAAAGAGTCACAAAAGAGAAAAAAAGACAATGATCCGCTGGTTCAGTTTGAAGACTTTCAAAAGCTCGAAATCGTCACTGGAAAGATCACTGAAGTCAATAAGGTCCAGGGAGCGGACAAGCTTTATAAACTAAGGGTTGAAATCGGCGATGACAAACCCAGACAAATCGTGGCCGGACTGGCGGATTTTTTTGCAGCAACCGATCTTGAGGGAAGAGAAGTGATAGTGCTGGCCAATCTTGCCCCAAAAAAGATAAGGGGGGTCATGTCTCAGGGGATGGTTCTGGCTGTGCGCCAGGGTGACAGGATGTCCCTGCTCAAAGCTGATCCCGGGGTAGAACCAGGAAAAAGGATCAGTTGACAATACCGGAAGAAACAGTTGCCGCTATTGACAGCTTCAAATGGTAGACTCAGGCTCGGTGAATCCAGGGAAAAAGAGCATATCCAGATATAATGGGGCCATAGCCGCGGTTTCCCAGCGAAGGACCCTGGGCCCCAGGGAAAGGGAAACAAAACCGGACTTAGTCAAAGCCTCAACTTCCTCTCTGGCCAATCCTCCTTCCGGTCCCACAACAATAATTTTTTCTGAAGGTTTCCGATTCTGATAATAATCAAGAAGCCCGGCATCTCTTTCCTCTTCCCAAAGAAGGATCTTTGATTCCATCTCAATGGAATAATTGATTATATCCACTATTCCATCATGCATCAGCACCAGTTCAGGCAGCCATGGGTTTTGGCACTGTTTGGCCCCGGCGATGATTTTACCATGCCAGTTGTCCTCATGGGCGTCCCTGGTCCTGCCCTGACTGTGTCTGGCCTGCCACAGAAGAATCTTCCAAGCCCCAAGTTCCACTGCCTTTTCCAGCAGCCATGAGCGTCTGAAACTTTTATTCCAGGCCAGGGCGAGATGTACTTTGCTTCGGGGTTCAGGCCAGAGCATGATTTTTTCCATGGATAAACGGACCTGCTTTTTTGAGATGTCCTGAACAACAAACAGACCTGTTCGACCCCGGCCGTCAATCAATCTGACTTTCTGACCCAAAGTTACTCGAAGCACTTTTGTCAGATGATGTGCTTCAGCACCGTCCAGGATAAATGGCTCTCGCCAGTTCTCCGGCTCAAGGAAAAAAGTGTTTAGCTTCACATACATTTTAGATTCATGCATGGACAATGAGTTCAGTTAAGAACTGAAAAAGTCATGACCAGGCATGGAGCTGAAAAGGAAAAACATTACTTATTGCGGTTCCAGCTCGACCAGAGCCTGTCTGATTTTTTCCTGCAAGTCACTTCCTTCCTGACTGTTCTCAAGGGCCGACAAAAAAGTTTCCTTAGCCTTGTCCAAACTGTCTGTCTTCAGAAGCGCCCAGCCATAGGTGTTTAAAAAAAAGGGATTTTCAGGTTCAATTTCAACCGCCTTCTTGGACCAGTTAAGGGCTTCCCTGTTTTTATCCTGTTTTATGAGCACATAGGCCAGGTTATTCATGGCTTCAGGGTTATGGGAATTTCTTTTGAGAGCGTTACGGTAGCTCTGTTCCGCCAGGTTCCAGCTTTCCATTCCAGCGTGGACATTACCCTGGTTGATCAGGGGCTGGTCCCAGTTTCGATCCTTTTTAAAGGCCAGTTCGTATTGTTTCAGGGCCAGTTCTTTTTCGCCCATGAGTTCGTAGGATACTCCCAGGTCATTATGCTCTTTGGCTGTAAGGGGGTCAGAAAGTACAACAATTCTGGGGATTGAACAGGCTGTAAGGGCAACGCAAAGAAAAAGTAATATTAGAAAAAATCTTTTCATTTGTTCAAAAGGATGGGTTCAGCCCGCACAGATACAGGGCTGTTATTGAATAACAATTCTTTTATCGCTCACCATCAGTATTAAAACAACCAATAACACAATCAGCAGCACTCCTATAACCAGACCCGAGCTGCCGCCGCCGATTTCATCGGAAAGGGAAGCCAGCTGGTGCAGCTGTTTGTCATCCAAAGAGTTCATCCTGGCCATTACCTCTTCCTGGGAAAGCCCATAATCAGCCAGTCTCTGAGCAACAACCCTATGTTCAAGGGCCTTTCTCACGGATTCAATTTTTTCGGCCCGCTCAGACATTTGTTCGCCGGTTGAAAGACGGCTCTCCATGAGCGAGGCTTCACCAGTGGAAGGCAGCAGGGCCACAAAAAAATAGAATACCAAAACAAATCTGCAGATTCTTCTGTCCAGCAAAATCCTTTTAAGTCTCATTTAATCAGCCTCCTTTAATTGATTAAAATGTCCAAATTTATTAAAAAAGAAGCAGGCAATTTCTGATCAACAAGATTCTTTGTGTTTAACAGGCTGTTTTTATGGCCGGATGTTTTTTATTAAGATAGAATTGATTGATCTGCAAGACTGGACAAACAAAAGAATATTATTATGGTTTATCAGCCTGTTATATTTTATGGTGAACAGGCGCTAACCATTTAACTGACCGTTGAAAATCTCCCAATTGCTGCATCGGTTCTCCGGCGCCCACTCGAGATGTCAATAATAACATGCTCCAGAATAAGCTCAACTCGAGTGGGTGCCGGATTGCTCCTTGTCACGCCTTGGCGTGAGAATTTTTGAACGGTCTGTCTGATAAGGACTTTTTCACGCTGTTAAACATAATATGCTGACAAGCAGCAGAATCAAAATATGCTCAGTTTTTAGGAGTGTTTGATGCAGAATACCGACATCCCGGACTGGTTGAGATGGGCCAGGGAGATCCAGGCAATCAGCCAGATCGGGCTATTGTTCAGCAAAAGTCACCATGATGAAAAAAACTTTTCCAGGCTGCTGGAAATCTCCGCTCAGATGCTGGCAAAGCATTCAAACCTGGATTTTTCCCAGGCCAGATCGATTTTTCAGGATCAGTCAGGTTACGCCACAGTCAAGGTTGATGTTCGGGGAGCTGTGGTTCGTGACCAGCGGATTTTGCTGGTCCAGGAACGCCGTGACGGTCTGTGGTGCCTTCCGGGAGGCTGGGCTGACGTGGGTGAAACTCCATCGGAAATGGTTGCCAGAGAAGTGCGGGAAGAAAGTGGCTTCAATGTTGTCCCGGAGCGTGTGGTTGGAGTTTACGACGCCAACAGGGGCGGGAAGCCCTTGTCTTTTTTCCACGCCTATAAGATTGTGTTCATATGCCGCATAACCGGAGGCTCTGCCAGGCCCAGTGAGGAAACATCCGCGGTCGGATTTTTTGATTTCAATGAGTTGCCCGATCTTTCAGTGCCCAGGACAACTAAGCGTCACCTGGATGATATAGGGGCCCATCTTCAGGACCCCGGCCGTCCAGCGGTATTTGATTAGCCGGGGCAGCCATGGATGTTGATGCCCGGCAGTTGCGGCTTTATATTGCCCCTCTTTTGTCACTGACCATATTTTTTTCAGTGTTGAACGGGGTAATGTTCAATCTGGCCGTGCCTGATATTGCAAGTGATTACAAGGCTTCTCCAGCTCTGGTCAGCTGGGTGGTTACGGCCTATGTTATTATTTTCGCGTTTGGTTCAGTGGTGTACGCCCGTTTGGGGGAAAGGTTTCATTTGCGTGATCTTATCACTGTGGGGCTTTTTCTATTCTGCGCCGGATCTTTGCTCGGTTTCTTCAGCGACTCTTTTGCTTTTCTGGTGGCGGCTCGAATTGTCCAGGCTTCAGGCGCCGCCGGCATTCCAGCCCTTTCCATGATTCTGGCCACGGTTTATGTGCCCCCTCATCTGCGCGGGCGCCTGCTGGGGATGATCGCATCCACCGTAGCTCTGGGACTTGGGGTCGGGCCTATAGCAGGAGGCTTTATTGCAGGATATCTGCACTGGAACTATCTTTTCCTCATGCCACTGATCCTATTCCCGGTCATTTTTCTGCTGCGTAAGGTTTTGCCCGAGCAATACGAGTTGACACGCAAGCCTTTTGATTTTGCCGGGGCAATTCTGCTGGCAGTCACAGTGTGCTGTCTCCTGGTAATGGTCAATATGCGAATGGGGATGCTGATACTGCCTTTTTTATTGTTTGGTACAGTTTTTGTCTGGCGCAACAGTTCCACACCCTATCCTTTTGTTCATCCGGAATTATTTGCCAACCGTGATTACCTGGCCGGTTTATTAACAGCTTTCCTGGTTATGGGCACCATTTTTTCCACTTTCTTTCTGATGCCCTTGATGTTCAGACATATATACCATCTTCCCACAATGCATATCGGTCTTTATCTGTTTCCAGGCGCCATGAGCGCAGCTCTGGCAGGATTGGCCGCGGGCCGGGTGGTTGATCGATGCGGTTCAGCCCCTGTGGTAAAAGCCGGTTTTATTATTCTTCTTGTTGGTTTTGGACTCATCATCATTGCTGCCGGCCGCAGCCCGTTAATGAGTTCCATTTGTCTTATTGCAGCCAATTCCGGATTCACCACTATTCATTCTTCACTGGCCGGAGCTGTTTCCAATACTCTGCCCCAGGACAGAGTGGGTCTGGGTATGGGGGTTTTCAATCTGGTTTTTTTTATTTCCGGAGCCCTGGGTACGGCATCGGCGGGGATGCTGCTGGAAGTATTGGGACCTGGAAAGGCCAGCTCTTACAGCCTGATTTTTGCCGGGTGTTTTGTCCTGGCCGGCTCAGCCCTGGCGCTGTTCAGGAAAGGTTTCAGGGATGCATGCAAAGGGTCTTGAAGTTTGTATTTTTAAGCATTTACCGGACAAGTAAAGGGATTTTAATCTTTTTCAGGTTTTTGTTCCCATGTATTCACCCTGGCGGTGCCTTGGTAAAAGGGCAGGTCAGTTTTTCTGGCCATCAGCATGTTCTTGTCTCTCTGGATGGAAAAGTCGGACTGGCTGTAATATTCTTCATCTATATAGGCCAGGGCAACACAATGACCCAGAGAAGGGGCAAAGGAGCCGCTGGTGATCACTCCGACTTCTGTGTCCCCTGCAAGGACTTTGTCTCCTTTTCTAGGCGTCCTGCGCCCCTCAATCACCAGTCCGGTCAGGCGTTCCCTTACTATAAAAGCCTTGTCTCTGCCAAGATAACGAGCCTTTGATTTTAAAACAAATTCATATCCAGCTTCAGCAGGGGTATGGCGCAGGTCAAGGTCCTGTCCGTAAAGGGGAAGTCCTGCTTCCAGTCGAAGGGTGTCTCTGGCCCCAAGTCCTGCAGGCCGGACCCTCTCGTCTTCAAGGATTATATCCCACAACTCCTCAATCCCTTCCCAGGGGGCATATATCTCATAACCCAGCTCTCCGGTGTAACCTGTACGGCTGATAAGAAGGTCCAGCCCGGCCAGGCTGGTTTGCCTGAAGTGAAAGTACTTGAGATCCTTCCAGTTCTGCCCGGTAATCTTTTCCAGCACCCTTAAGGATTTTGGCCCTTGCAGGTCCAGTTTCCCTGTAAGCATGGTCTTATCAGATACCCTGACTCCTGATGAAAGGTTATCCTGAAGATGCTTCAAGTCATCCAGTTTCTGGGAGGCGTTGACCACCAGCATGTATTGCTCATGCTGCAGTGGATAAATTATCAGGTCGTCCAGGATAGTGCCTGACGGTGTCAGCATGAAACCATAAGCGCATCTGCCCAGAACAGCATTTTCCAGGTCATGGGTAACAATTCTCCCCAATTCCTGTGCAGCTTCTCTGCCGGAAACAAGAAGTTCCCCCATATGACAGATATCAAACAGGGAGACCTCAGATCTAGTATGCAAATGTTCAGCGATTATTCCCTGGTACTGGATGGGCATTTCCCATCCTGCAAAGGGCGCCAGTCTGGCCCCGAGTTTTTTATGGGTGTCTTCAAGGGGGGTTGTGAGGTAATCCATGATTATTCCTGGTTTGAAAAGTGCCTTTCCATTTTGATTTTTCTTATGGACTTGAGTTCATCCAGAAGGGATACCATGCGACCGTACAGTTTTTTTACTTCCTGGCCATAAGGGGTTAAATCTTCATCACTCTTATCTTTGATGTATGTTGAAACCAGGTATCTGTCATTGGAAATTTTCTCCACCATGTAAATGGTCCTTACCACAATTTCATCAAAATAGTTTACCAGTTCAAATTTGAGATCGCAAAGGATTTTATTGGTATACTCAAGCATTGACAGGTAGTTGACCTTGTCTCCAGCATACTGTTTATTCAAGAGGTCCTGCAGCATTTTAATCTTTCTGGCCTGCCTGATGTAGCTGTATTTATTCCAGACCTCCTGATAAAGCTTGTATAATTCATTGAATTCTTCATAGTTATCCCGATTTAATAAGAAATTATCCAGCACTTTTGTCACTTCAGCGTAAAATTCGTCTGAGTAGCCGATAATCCTTCTCTGGTGTTTGCCAAGCCAGGAAAAAAGAAATTTTAGCTGTTTCTCAGTAGTATCAGTGTTTTCAATTATTTCTCGTTTATATTTGATTCTTCCGATGTATTCACCCTTGACGATATCGTTCAGCTTAAGGGTCATGTAGGATATATCTTTAATAATATTCAGGTTAGAGCATACTTCACCTGTCAGAGGATGGATCAATTCCTGGCGGTAAACCGACAACGCCCTTTCTTCTCTGACATTATTGGGGTCATATTTATGCTGCTTGTATTTTATCCTTAAAATGACAGCCTTTTTTCTCTCGTCAATAAAGTAATTGTTTTCTTTTAAGAATTTCAGAGTGTCTTTCTTTTTAGTCTCAACCTTGACCAGGGCAAGTTTTTCCAGGGCCGGGTAGAATTTCTGTTCGCCTGTTGAATAAATGGTGGTAATGGTTCTGTCTGTCTGACCCAGGGCACGGATAAGGAATTGTTCACCCATCTTGAACAGACGTCTGGAAAAAAGTGCCGCAGAAGTTCTTCTTTCCGCCACCACAGGATATCCATACAGCTCCATGAGAAACTGGTAAACAAAATTCCGGTTGAGTTCATACCTGAAACTGTCATCTGGCCTGAATTTTTTAATTTTCAGTCCGAACCTCTTAAGTTCCTGATCAAGGTCAGATGGAAAAGAAGCGTAAACTCCAGCCAGATAAAATTCATTTTTGGCATTCATTCCCAGGACATGACCCCGGTCCATGTTTAAAATGAAATCAATGACGCCTGGGTAATTAATCAGTTCAGAGACATCTTTTTGGGAAAAAGACTCCTTAAATGGTTCCTGGAAATTTTTGGGCAGTCTGCTTTGAAAGGTGTATATATTATTATGATGAGCAGCTTCAAATAGGGGACAG
Source organism: Desulfonatronovibrio sp. (assembly GCA_003566455.1). Taxonomy (GTDB): domain Bacteria; phylum Desulfobacterota; class Desulfovibrionia; order Desulfovibrionales; family Desulfonatronovibrionaceae; genus Desulfonatronovibrio. Next base: position 6,853 of record PXDF01000190.1, on the reverse strand, counting down.
AAATCACCTTCATGACTGGTTATTTCTTCCCAGCAATTATGAATAATATCAAATTGAAATATTTCATTGAAATAATCAATGGATCGGTTAAAGGCCACCAGGCTGAAGCCTGGCAGATTGTCATATTCGTACAGGTCTGATTCAAAGGAAGGCAAAAGCTCTCTGGCTTCTACCAGCGGGTAGTTTCTGGTTTCCAGAAACGGCTTCACAAGGCATTGTCTTATATGAATAATATCCAGATATTTTTTCAGCCCGAACAGATTATTGATTTTGAATTTTGGAACAGGTAACCTTTTGTCAGTCCAGTCATAAGCATCCGATTGGGTAAAGTAATTTTCCCATTTTTTCATTAATTATCCCTTTAAGGTAATTGACTATCAGCTTCCGTATTTCCATTTCATTTTTACAAGTTTTTCAAAAAATATCAATCAACTGGTTCAATTGACATGCGGTTGATCAATTTCTTAGTATAAATAACGTGCCGCCCTGTTTTAAACTGGGCTGAACAAGGCATCCCGCAAATATAAGACCGGAAAAAACAAAGGATTCTGGATATGCAGAAAATTGACAAATGTCCAAAGGCCCAGGTCAATTCAGAATACTGTACCTGCACTTACTCATCATGTCCCAGGCAGGGTCTGTGCTGTGAATGTCTCCACTATCACCGCCAGCGCGGTGAGCTTCCAGCCTGTTATTTTTCCCCTGAAGAAGAAAGAACATATAACAGATCCATAGAATTCTATTGTCAAAGAAGGAGTTAACAGGCATAGTCCCAATCGGGCCCGATGTCTGTAAATGCTATAAATAATCTTGCGACCCGGGAGATAATCTCTTTCAGGAAATGTACGGAAATAACTGGCTGGATAGAATATTAGCACTGGTTTGCAGTGTCTTTGACGGATATTCTTCTGTCCTTTTTCTAAAGGGCGAGGGTGAGGAGCATGGTCTTGCCTCATGCTTCAGCCTTGGTGACAGCATCAAACCCGGCACCACTATCATGCCGGGTGCAGGTCTTGTGGGCTGGATAATTAAAAACCAGCAACCTCTTCTCATCAACAAATTTGATCGAAATGTCGGGTGTCTTGGCTACTATCCTGCTGAGGGAGAATCCAAAATCAAGGCTTTTATGGGGGTTCATCTGCCCAACAACGATGGGGTTCTTTGTGTTGACAGCAAAAAAACTTATTCTTTCAGTGACAAGGACCAGAAGATTTTGTACCAGTTCGCTCAACTCATAGAAGATATCAGAGCAGGCATCTGCAGGGTGGATATGAGCGCCAAAAGTATTGATTACTACAAGTATTTATCCCTTATCCTAAGTCTGAGGGCCAAGTTTCCCAAATGGGGCATCTTTCTGGAAAAACTCCTTGAAATCCTGGCACAGGCAACTGGTTTCCGCTATTGTTTCATGGCCGCCCGGGATGAAGTGGGCCAGGGCTACTTTGTGGAAGGATTAAATGAAGACATTATGCCTGATCTGGATTTTTCCAGGCATAAATTCAGCATGGATTCAGGCCTTATGGGCTGGGTGTTCAAACATGGCACATCGGTTTTTTCAGGCGAACAGAATGGGCCAACTGACCTGCCTCTTTTTGGAAAAGAGTTTTCATCGGTAAATTTTAAGTCCGTGATATGTCTCCCCTTGGTTGTCCATCGCAAAACAAGGGGCGTTCTGGTTCTGGCCGACTCCCATTCAATATTAATCAACGACGAGATGAGGGCTTTTGTGCAAATGGTTGGAGACTACCTGGGGCTTTTCCTGGAGAACCTGTATTTCAAGAGTCGCGAATCTGTATCTCATGAGCCGCATTGATCAGTTTTTTCATGCCGTAATTTAATCAGATGACTCTCGGTTGCTGATTGTTTATATCATCCTGAAAAATAACAGTAGGGCGGATTATGTTTAAGAAACTATTTGGCTTTATGAGCAAAAGTATAGCCATGGATCTTGGTACAGCAAACACCCTGATCTATACTTTGAAAGATGGAGTGGTGCTCAATGAACCTTCGGTGGTAGCCCTTGACTCCCGCGACGGAAGGGTTTTGGCCGTTGGCAGGGAGGCTAAGGAATTTCTGGGAAGAACACCTCAAAAGATTGTGGCCATAAGGCCTTTGAAGGACGGAGTCATTGCTGATTTTGAGGTGACCAATGCCATGATTACCTTTTTCATAAAAAAAGTTATCAAGGGCATGAGGCTGCTTAAACCCAAGGTGGTCATCTGCGTTCCCACGGGAATTACCCAGGTGGAGAAGAGGGCGGTGATTGAGTCCGGGCTTCGTTCCGGCGCGAGAGAAGTGAGACTGGTGGAAGAACCCATGGGAGCGGCTATTGGAGCTCGTATGCCAATAGAAGAACCCATCGGCAACCTGGTTGTGGATATTGGGGGAGGAACCACCGAGGTAGCCACCATATCCCTCTCAGCCGTGGCTTATTCAGAGTCTGTCCGCATTGCCGGGGATGAGATGAATGAAGCTATTCAGCGTTATATGCAGGATCAGCATCAGATTCTCATCGGAGAAAATATGGCTGAAAAGGTCAAGATGGCCATTGGAACCGCCATTTCAATGGGTGATAAGATGACTTACAAAGTTATAGGAAAGAATATTGTTAATGGAAATCCCAAGTCTGTGCTGGTCACTGAAGGCGAGATCAGAGAGGCTATCCGCGAGCCTGTCAACGCCATTGTCCTGGCTGTGAGAAGGGCCATTGAAAAGACTCCCCCTGAATTGGTAGCGGACATTTCAGAACAGGGCCTGCTCCTTGCCGGTGGCGGAGCCTTGCTTAAAGGGCTGGACAAACTGATTTTCAAGGAAGTACAGGTTGATGTGCATATTGATGATGACCCCCTGACCACGGTGGTGAGGGGTGCCGGAATTACTCTGAGCAATGAAAAAAGGTTCAGCAATGTTTATATCAACTAGTCTTCATTCTGGAGCTTTTTCCCAAGGGGCGACCTGTAACAACCTGCTTTTTAAATGATTTTCGGATAGTTCAGCTGTTTATAAGCTTGAAAAAAGAAGCCTGTACCTCCAGAAATGCACAAGTCCAGGAGTCAGGATATCAGGAAATTCCCTCACAAGTGATTGCATATCATCCTGGCCAATGAATGTTATGTCTTCCACTTCCAGGGGGTTTGGGCTGGGAGGTGAGGATATTTTTCCGGCACTGTAGAGATAAACAAACTCAAAATTTGTCTCCTGGCTGCCATTTATGGTGATAATATGCCTTATCCTGGACGGGACAATTCCCACTTCCTCCTCAAGTTCCCTGTAAGCGGCCTCAACCGTTGATTCTCCCGCGAGCACATGCCCAGTGGCTGATAAATCCCAGCGGCCGGGGTATATTTTTTTTGACGGATGCCTTTTTTGAATCAGAAGCCGGTTTTTCAGGTCATAAGCCAGAACCAGAACCGATCGGTGAAAAAGTCCCTGCCTGTGAACATCCTCTCTGGACAAGACCCCGAGAGGCCGGTTCATTGGATCCACTATCTCGATATAATCAGACGGGATGTTTTTTTTCTTTTTGGGTTTTTTCTTCAGACTCATGGTGAGGTCAGTAACAGGTTAGTTGTCCTTGTTCACTGCGAACATATTATGAAAGCTCCGTACCATGTTTCCTGGGTTGAAAAAAAACACCTGGCTCAACTTGTTATTCTGGAGAGGCAGTGTTTCGTTCAGACCTGGACTATTGAACAATACCAGAAGATGCTGAGCCGGAATAATTTTAAAGTGCTTGGCATATTTCAGGACACCATGCTTGCCGGTTATATCTCCATAAGTCTCACTGGTGATGAAGCGGAAATCATCAATCTGGCTGTTCACCCAGAGCACAGAAAAATGGGACTGGCCAAAACCCTGCTTTCAAGAGCCATAAGCATTTGTTGTCAGGCAATGGCCACAAAAATTTTTCTGGAGGTCAGGCCGTCCAATATCCCGGCATTGAAGGTTTACAAAAGTTCAGGGTTTTATGAGGTTGCCAGGAGGAAAAAATATTATCAGGACAATCTTGAAGACGCCCTGATTCTGTCCCTGGAATTGACTGCACCGGAACGCTTTTGACTCTGTTTTTTGAGGCTGGCAGGAGGCTCATGTTTAAAAAGAGTTCTTTATTAATCAGTTTTCACAGACAATCAAAAAAGCAGCCTGAATACCCCGGAAGAGCGCTCATCAAGACGTGTAAGACCAAGGGATCCAGCCTTTTTTTTCAGGTCAATAATTAAAGAACCAGGGACATTGGCCCTGAGTTCAGGATATCTGGAAGCGTCACCGGCAGGTCTGTACTGGTCCATAATGTTTATATAGGTATCCCCTGGCAGATTGGCCGCGAAAAAATCAAGCCAGTCATCTGATCCGGCAAGACCCCCGGGCATGACCAGGTGCCTTATCATGAGGCCTTTTTTGGCTGCCCCCCGCTCATCAGTAACCAGTGAACCCACCTGCCTGTGCATTTCCAGGATGGCCATTCGGGCTTTTTCAGGATAATCCGGGGCATGGGCGTATTTTTCAGCCTCCTTACTGCCGAAGAATTTCGAATCTGCGAGATATATGTCAACAACGCCCTCCAGGATACCTAATGTTTCCAGCTCGTCATAAGAACTGGTATTAAAGACCAGAGGAACATTCAAGCCTCTGTCCGCGGCAATGGACAGACTTTCAAGAATCTGAAAGACAACATGGGAAGGGGTGACCAGATTAATGTTTTCAGCCCCTGCGGACTGCAGCTCAACAAAAATACCTGCCAGTTGATCAGGGCTGACTTCATGGTGCAGAGACTGGTTATTGCTGATGTCATAGTTTTGACAGAAAATGCAGCCCAGATTGCAGTGGGCGAAAAAAACCGTTCCTGAACCTCCCCGTCCCACCAGTGGATCTTCCTCGCCAAAATGGAGATTAAAGGAGGCCACCAGGGAAAGCCGGCCAGTATTGCAGAATCCCTTTTCATCCTCCAGTCTGTTTACCTTGCATTTTCTGGGACAGAGAGTGCAGTCTTGGACAATGGTTCGGGCCTTTTCAACCTTTTTCTGCAGAAGGCCACTTTCATGGGCTTTCAGGTATAATGGTTTCACGATCCCTCCGAAATTATGCTTGAAGAAACAATAAATCATTGGATTTTTTTTGGCAAGAAATGAAGAAACATATCAAAGTGACCCTGATCAGCAAATTTTGGCTTGTGTTTAGGGTCGCTAAAGGGCATTATTCAGAAATGTGTTTTCAGTCGCGAAAGAGTTTGTGGCGTAAATCGCTCCGCTTACCTCGATTATCTGCCGTTAACAGAAGAAATAATGAAATTCAGCCTTGTTATCATTACCAATATCCCAATTGTTTAGGAGGGTAGAACCATGTTTGTGGGCCTGAAAATGTTAAAAAATTTTACCACCATCACTCCTGATACTTTGATGATGGAGGCTGACAAGATTCTGACCGAAACCAAACTCTGGATGCTGATGGTTGTCAAGGACGGCAGGTTTCTTGGGGTGGTCATAAAAGAAGACGTGCGAAGTTCTCTGCCTTCCCCGGCCACAACCCTCAGCAGGCACGAACTTAACTATCTGCTGAACAAGATGACAGTCAGTAAAATCATTAAAAAAGACATTCCCACAGTCATGCCTGAGGCTGAAATTGAAGTGGCGGCCAAAATCATGTATGATCATAATCTGGCCGGTCTTCCTGTGCTGGATTCTTCAGGCAGGCTCGCAGGATATATTAACAGGAATATCATGCTTGACGTCCTGGTTGAGGAAATGGGCCTGGAGCAGGGAGGAGCAAGGATAGTTTTCGAAATTGAAGACCGCAAGGGTGTTATTGCCGAGGTTTCCGGTCTTATCTTCAAGATGGGAATCAGCATTATCTCCACAGCCACTTTTTTTCACAATAGCAGCAGGATGGTGGTTTTCAGAGTGCAGACCGATGACCAGGGCCCCATTGTCAAGGAGCTGGTCAACCTGGGCTATAAAGTGGTTGGCCCTGAAGACTTCAGGTCGGAATGGAGCTTGTAAGAGATGACCCTGCTGGAAGTACGGAATGTGACCCTGACATTCAAAGGGATAGCGGCTCTCATTGATGTGGGCTTCACTGTTGAGAAAGGCCAGATTGTATCCCTTATCGGCCCCAACGGAGCCGGCAAGACCAGTATGCTCAACTGCATCAGCGGCCGCTATTATCCTGACAGTGGTCAGATAACCCTGCGCGGCAGTAACCTTCTCGCTTTTCCCGCCCACTCCAGAATGAGTACCGGCTTGTCCAGAACTTTTCAGAACATCGCTCTTTTTAAAGGCATGAGCGTGCTGGACAACCTGATGGTGGGAAGACACAGCCGGATTAATTACGGTCTCCTGTCTTCTCTGATTTATTTCGGCCGGGCCAGGAAGGTAGAAGACCAGCACCGCAGAAGGGTTGAGGAAGTAATAGATTTTCTCGGCCTTTCCCCTCACAGACATAAGGTTGCCGGCAGTCTGCCCTACGGGGTGCAGAAGCGGGTTGAGCTGGGCAGGGCCCTGGCTGCGGAGCCTGAATTGATTTTACTGGACGAACCCATGGCTGGCATGAACCTGGAAGAAACGGAAGAAATGGCCAGGTATATCCTGGACATCAACGAAGAATGGAAAATAACCGTTCTCCTTGTGGAGCATGACATGGGGGTGGTAATGGATATTTCAGACAAGATTGTGGTTCTGGATTTTGGACAGGTCCTGGCAGAAGGCACTCCAGAACAGGTACAGTCCAATCCCGACGTGATCGCGGCCTATCTTGGAGGTGAGAACGCTTCTTTTCTGGGCATGTAGTTAATCAGTGAATCGGTGAGTCGGTGAATCGGTGAGTCGGTGAATCGGTGAATCGGTGAATCGGTGAATCG
>PXDF01000101.1 GCA_003566455.1 Desulfonatronovibrio sp. | reverse complement strand
GCGGGTGTTTCTTTCGCTGAAGAAAAAAGCATCCCTGGACAGCAAAAAGCAGGGCAGATCACTCTCAGCCCTGCTTTTTGCGTCCAACCGCGATAATTCCGTCTCAGCAAAAAATATTTGACCAATGAATTGTCTGGATAAATAAGTGATTAAAAATTTTTTCATCAGGCTCAAGGGGCCGGAGTTTTCAATCTTCTTGATCTTTCTGGGACTTGGTTTTCTGGTCCTGGTTTGCGGTGCCCATAACTATAAAACTCACTCCATGGCCGACATCCGTGCCTTATCTTCTCCAGGTCATTCAGAACCCGAGGTATCCCTTGAGAGACTGCATTCGTTGTTTGCTTCAAAAGGATCATCCCCGGAAAAATACGCGAATTCTGACCAGGGCAATATTCAGTATTCCAGGCCAATTGACAGAGACATGAACTTTGGAAGTGAAGTTCGTTTTCGCGTGGCAAAGGGTTCAGGGCTTGAATTCAGAAAGGCTGAGCCCGCGGATTTCAGGATTATTGCTCAAAACAACCTTTTCTCTCCAGACAGGAAGGAATGGGAGCCTCAACCCGGGAACGAACATAAGGATGAGCCCGAGGCAGCCAGAAGAGCCGGGATAGATCCGGACAAACTGAAGCTCTACGGTATAACCCGGAGTGAAGACCGAAAAATGGCCCTGGTTCATTACCCTTCAGCGCGGGATAAAACAGGGAATCTTTTCATCAGTGAAGGGGAAGCAGTCCATCTGAACCATGGGGGCAAAGACCAGGCCTTCAGGGTGGTTGCCATTTCAAGGGAGTCAATAACTGTTGAATCAGCCGGGGATTCATTTCAAATTGGTCTTTTCAGCCACCAGCGTCAGGAAAAGGTGGCGTCCGGCAAGGACAGAATGTCAGTGGTTATCGGCGGAACAGGCGAGCCTGTTCAGGTCGCGTCTCTTGATCAAAATTTAGCTGCTCAAGCACATTCAAATATTAAAACGCCCACTCAAAGAAAACACAGGGATACTTCATCTTCAGGAACTGTTGAGACCACTCCAGCCTCGAGCCAGCTTCAACCAGGAGCTGATCAGTTGACGGATGAATCGTCGGGGCAACAAAACAATGCAAGCCTTGAGGAAGACGGCTCCGGGGATCAGGGAGAACACAGCGGTTCAGTCGAAGATCTTGAAAGACAGGTGGCCCAGGGAACCATGCGCAGATTGGATACTCCCTTCGGCCCCATTTACAGGCCGGTGAGATAGGAGCATTCTTGCCTACCCTTCAATAGTATAAACAATCTGAAATTATTTCTGCCCTCAGTATTCAGCCAATCCTTGCCAACACTTGAAAAATACCTAAATTGAGCGATTTTTCTATGTCTTTGGGAGGGAACCGAAGCAATCTCAGTCAATTATTTTGAGATTGCCACGCCCCGGCACCCACTTGGGTTAATATTATATAGGCCAATGTCATTATAGACATCTCAAGTGGGTGCCGGGCTCGCAATGACAGGTTTATCAAACAGTTACAGGAAAAATCGCTCAATTTAGGAAATAAATACTGTGAATTGAATTATATGTTTAGAATTCAATTGTTTGCTTATAATCCAATATTGATATTCATTCTGTGTACCATTCTATCCAGCAGAATGAGGATATAATTATCAACATTGTCATTGAAAAAGCTGATCACAAAATAGAGGCAGATCAGGATAAATAAAACAAAGATAATTTTTTTCATTGTTCATGTTCTTTCGGTTGAAGCTTGTTTTTAATAAATACCCCGCAGATGTCCGGCCCGGACCACCTTTTCTATGGCCAGGATAAAGGCCGCCAGACGCGGGGCGATATTTCTCTCCTGGGCCAGTGAAATCACAGCGTCAAAAGTTTTACTCATGATCATCTCAAGCTCTCTGCTGATTATGTCTTCCTTCCATTCAAAGTGCTGGATGTTCTGAACCCATTCAAAATATGAAACAGTGACCCCGCCGCCATTGACCAGGATGTCAGGAAGTACGGTTATTCCAATTTCAGGAAGCCTGGGTTCTGTAAATGGACAGATGGGGCCGTTGGCAGCCTCAAAGATCACCCTGGCCTGAAGCCGCTCAAAGTTGCCGCCGTGTATGGCATTCTGAAGAGCCGCCGGAATCAGGTAATCACATTTTTGAGTAAGAACGTCTTCAGGGTTAATATTTTCTCCTCCATTAAAGTCGAATAAATCTCCTTTTCTGATTTTGTGTTCTTTCGCGGACTCAATATCCAGACCGTGTTTATTGAATGTCGCGGACCTGGAATCAGAGACCGCGATTATCCTGCAGCCAAGTCTGCTCAAATGAAGGGCTGCGTAATAACCAACATTGCCGAAACCCTGGACCGCGATTGTTGTTTTATCCAGACGGATATTTTCTTTGTGGGCCCATTTCTGAACAATTATTGAGACCCCCTTTCCGGTTGCGTCGATTCTGCCGGCCGAACCTCCCAGTTCTATTGGTTTTCCTGTTACCACTCCTGGCGAATAACCTTCTCTTTTACTGTATTCATCCATTATCCAGGCCATGATCTGCGCATTGGTGTTAACGTCAGGAGCGGGGATGTCCTTTGTGGGTCCGATCAGATCCCCCACTCCATGGGTGTACTCCCTGGTCAGTCTTTCAATCTCTCCAGGGGACATTTTTTTGGGATCACAGGTGATTCCGCCTTTGGCTCCTCCCAGGGGAAGGCCCAGCAAGGCGCATTTCCAGGTCATCCAGGCGGCAAGCCCGCGCACGTCATCAAGTGAAACATCCGGATGGTAACGCAGCCCACCTTTATGGGGACCGCGCACATTATTATGCTGAACCCTGTACCCGCTGAACACCCTGACGCTTCCATCATCCAGACGCACGGGCATGCGAACGGCCAGTTCCCTGAATGACGTGTTAAGCCACTGACGCACTTCCTGGTCCAGCTCCATTATGTCGGCAGCTCTGTCAAACTGCATCCTGGAAGCTTTGTGGCAGTCAGTAAAAGACTCGGAATCAGGTATTTTTTTCATGCTTCATCCTTTGCTTAACAGTGTGAAAAAGTCCTTATCAGGCAGGCTGTTCAAAAATTCCAAGCGACAGTCCGGCACCCACTTGTGATGTTAGTAAATATTTATGCCGGGATAATACCTACGCAAGTGGGTGCCGGATAAAGAGCAAAAAAAGTTCAAGGTCGCAGCGTATTTATCCATACGTAAGAGTTTGAACTTTTTGAAGCGACGCAGCAATTGGGAGATTTTCAGCCTGTTAATCTGTATTGTTCAGCTAATCAGCCTATGACCTCGCCAGCGGCGAAACGAGGTTCATGCAGGGGCAATAGAATATCCCCCATCTTCCTGGTTTTGAGCATGATGTCATAGGCCTCATAGACGTTAACATGAGTGCCAGGAGGTATAACCTCCATCTCCATGCCCCTGATTTCTATCGGGGGATCAAAATTTTCCTGGATTACACAAAAACCTGTGATCAGGGCAGTACCCCCGGGAGTATCTATGAGAACACTCAATCCTCCCGGGCTGTGAGCAGGTGTATGCACAACGCTGATCCCGGGCAAAAGTTCACCATCCTTTTCCACGGTTTTGATTTGCCCGTTTTCTTCCACTTCCAGGATATAGTCTTCCAGATACCTGTAGTCCAGGGGATGGGGATCATGAACATGCTCCAGTTCCAGGGGGTGAACATATATTTCGGCGTTTTCACACTTGTAGTCATTTTCACAATGGTCGTTGTGCAGATGGGTATGAATGACCACATCAATATCTTTGGGCGAAAGGCCTACCCGGGACAGACCCTTTTCAAAAGTATAGATGGGCCCTCCCAGGTCCCTTTCCCTGTCTTCAGAACAGACCGGGCTCATTTCCCCGGTATCAATCAGGATCTTCCTGTCTCCTCCTTCCAGGTACCACGAATATATGGGGATGATATAAGGAGTCCCATATCCATGCTGGTAGGTCATCATGGATTTGTCAAAACGCTTGGTGCCGATTACCAGGGGATGAATTCGATATTGCGCCATTTCACAGCTCCTTATAAAATTTAGTATTTAATAAGTTTTGTTTTCCTTATATCCTGGAACGGGAATGACTTCAAGTACCTGATATATTAATGTCTGCGTCAGCAACAGGCAACTCGCTCCAGCAGGTGGTGTATCTGGGGGAGAGCAGGTTTCTCCGCATTTTCCATGACTTGTCGTTGTTATTTGTGCCGGCGGCCGCAGGCCTGATAGCTCCCCTGCCCCATCTGCTGTTTATTTTTTCCATAACCGACATGACCTTTTGTTCTTTTTTTTCCCTTTCCCTGGAAGGCATGAAAAAAGTGAGCTGTTTCCGTTTTTTTGGCTCGATTGCTGACAGCACGACTCCGGTTTTTTTGTAGGCATACCCTTGTTTGTAAATTTTTTTCAAAACATTGTGGGCGTGTTTGATAATACGCGGCGTATAGTCAGTAGGATGGGGCATTCTTATAGTCTGAGAGTTGGTATATTGAGGCAGGTCTTTTCTGAACCTGTTGGTAAGGACGAAAACCGTAAGGTTTGAGCAGACTGAACCTTGCCCCCTCAGCTTTTCAGCGGCCCTGGTCACGTAACCGGCCAATGCCTCTTCCAGCTCTTCCAGAGATTCAACGCCGCTGCCGAATGACCTGGAGCTGATGATGGTTTTGTTGGGCTTTGGAGTTCTTTCCAGGGAAAAACATGGTCTGCCCTGGATTTCGAGCAAGGTCTGCAGGCCCGTTATGGTCATCCTGGATTTAACCCAGTCCCTGTCCTGTCTTGAAAAATCCCAGGCTGTCCTGATCCCGTAGCTTTTCAGGACAAGACCATACCTGCGCCCTATCCCCCATATATTTTCAATGTCGGTCTGCTGGAGATATTCCTTAAACCGGGGATTGTCCGTCAGGTCCAGGACACCTTCATGAGCAGCATGTTTTTTGGCGAACCGGTTGGCGATCTTGGCCAGGGTCTTGGTGACGCCGATGCCGATGGAAACAGGTATGCCATTCCATTTGAGTATTTTTTCCCTTATCTCCCGGGCAAAAGGATCTGGTTTTTGAGGCAGGTTGTTTAACAAGAGGAAGGCTTCATCTATGGAATAAATCTCCATATCCGGAACAAATCCGGACAGGCTGCTCATGACCCGGCAGGACATGTCTCCATACAGAGCATAATTCGACGAAAAGACCTGGACCCCGTGTTTTTCAAACAGATCTGTGTTTTTAAAAGCAGGGGCCCCCATCTTTATGCCCAGGGCCTTGGCTTCGTTGGACCTGGCTATTACGCACCCGTCATTGTTGGACAGGACCACAACCGGGATATTGTTAAGCCTGGGATTGAAGACCCGCTCGCAGGATACGTAAAAGTTATTGCAGTCAACAAGGGCGTAAAACCTGGTCATTCAGCACAGGTCGTCAATATTAATCGAGCGTCCGCAGGAAGGACACTTCATCAGTTCTTTCATCCTGGCCAGGGGTTTGTAAAGGTGGTAGATTCCCCTTGAGGTCACTACATAGGCCACAAAAATTTTATGTCCGCATGTACAAAATCTTTCCTGCATTCTCATCCTCCTTTTTATTTACTTATGTAAACTTAATAGCGAAAAAAATATATTAAGAATAATCGCCGGTGCCGGCCAGTATCTTGACTGTAATTTTCAAGTCGTTGATTTTACCTCCCCGACAAGATCCGGCAACGAGCTATGAAGACAGCAGGCCTTTGGTCCTGATGATTTTGGGCAGGCTTCCTTAAAGCCTCCAAGGCACCTTTTTAAAAAAAATATTAACTAAAGTAAAAGCAATGTCAATAAAAATTTTCACCTGCCGGCAAATTTTACAGGCTTCAGGATAAGGGGATTTTTTACAGCTTCGGATATATTTTATTGCAAAGTGTATTTAAGAAAAATACATTTTAAAAATTAAGTCTGAATGAACAAAGGCATTGGAAGATAACATCGTAATGTTTTATGACACAACTTTACATTCCGGCCTTTACATTTTAGAATTTAACTTTACTTTAATAAAAAAAAGAGATATAAATTAAAATTATTAATACCCAATTGAGCATAATTTCGGAGGTAAAAATGGAAGATTATATTAAACAGGCTATTGAAATAGTTAAGGCTCAGGCAAGCGTACGCAACATGACAGAAGAAGAAATTAATTCTATGATCATGAATGTGATCAAAGGAATAAAATCCGCAGTTTCCGAAGAACAGCTGACTAATGATGAGCAAGATCCAGCAGTAGATCCCAAAAAATCAATCAGAGAAAGAAGCATTGTATGTCTTGAGTGCGGCAAGCAATTCAAGGTTATTACCAAGAAACATTTGGCCAAGCATGAACTGACTCCAGAAGAGTACAAGAAAAAATGGGGTTTCAAGAAAAATACTTCTCTGGTTTGCAAGGCTCTGGCCAGGGACAGACGCAAGAACATGCAGAAAATGGAATTATGGAAGAAAAGAACCGCCAAGGTTAAATAACTGGTCTGGAAAAGCCGGTCAATTTATAATCTTGACTGGTATAACTTTTGATATTTTTTCTGAAATAATAAACTGGCAGCGTGTTAAAAAAGTCCTTATTAGACAGACCTTTCAAAAATTCTCACGCCAAGGCGTGAGAATTTTTGAACAGCTTGGTAAAGTATAAAACAAAGCGTTCCATGCCGCTGAAAAATATTGTCACCTGAGAATTCATTTTTCGCGGAGTGGTTTTAACATTGACTGGTATTTTTTGGGGTTGCAGGCGCCGCGGTCTTTGATTGTCAGGAAATTGGCTGGAAGGCTGTAATCGAAAAAAATATTAAAATTTAATTTGGATTGCGGGTATCTTTTTCCTGACCATTGTTTTTTTATTCCGAGTTTTGACTGGTCAGCATTTTCTTTCTCTGCCTGGCCAGTTCCCGCATATCGACCACTTCATCTGTCTCGTCAACGATTTCCTTGCCCAGAATTTCTTCAAGAACATCCTCAAGGGTAACCAGTCCGGCGATCCCTCCGTATTCATCAATTACAATGAACAAATGCAGTCTTGATTCCAGAAATTTAATGAGTAATTTGTCCAGACTCATGGTCTCAACAACGAAATTGGCCGGCTTCATAAGTTTTTCAAGCTTGATATTGTCCTGATCATTGGCCAGGGCATTCAGGACTTCTCTTCTGTATATGATGCCCACAATATCTTCAGGATCATTATTTTCATATACCGGAATACGGCTGTGGGGCCAGATGGCCTTATGCTGTCTGGCCTGGGCAACGGTAATATGGCTGGGAAGGGAAAATACCACCATTCTGGGAGTCATGATATCCTTGACCATTTTTTTATCCAGAGAGAGGATGTTCTGGATGGAAAGTTCTTCATACGGCTTGATAATGCCTGATTTTCTGGTCAAGCTGATCATGGCCAGAAGGTCTTCTTCAGAAGCGCCTGGACCGTGTTTTCTTTTTTCCACAAGGCTTATTATCTTTCTGCACACGAATATCATGGGCGACATGATCCAGACCAGAACCTGAAGAGGTTCGGCCAGAATGGATGCCAGCGGTTTGCTGTAAATTACCCCCAGAGTCTTGGGAATTATCTCTGAAAATATCAGTATGGTCAGGGTGAAGACAATTGTGAAATAGACAAGATTCTGAGCGCCGAACACATGCGCTGCGGCGGCACCGGCAATGGCTGCTCCTGCTGTGTTGGCGATGGTGTTTAAGGTAAGGATGGCGGTTATAGGCTGATCAATTCTGGTTCGCAAGGCGTAAAGCACACGACCGCTTTTGCGATTTTCCTTTTTCAGTCTCTCAATGTAACTCCAGGGAACGGAGTACAACGCGGCCTCGGCTATGGAACAGAACGCCGAAATTATTACCGCCAGGGAGAAGGCAATTATCAGCTCCCACATATATTCATGGCGTCTATCAGAAGGATTGACGCCCGGCAAGCATAAAGATTAAGAAGATCAGGTCATGCCTGCTTTCTTCGCGGTTGAGGGTAATGTTGTTGACCAGTATTGCCCTTTCAATGCTTCTGGTCAACGCCAGAATTAGAGAAAATATTGAGATAAGAACTGGATAATTACTTGAAGATAAGTAACATTTTTCTGGACCGGGACGGTACAATAATTCAGGACACGCACTATTTATGCGATCCTGATAAAATTGTTTTTATTCCCGGCGCCATTGAGGCCATGCGCGAGATGAACCAGTCCGGACTGAATATTTTTCTGGTGACCAATCAAAGCGGAATTGGCCGGGGATTTTTGAGTTCCGAACAACATCATCTGGTTCAGGAAAGACTTGCCAGCATGCTTTGTCATCAAGGAATAGAATTAACAGACTCTCTCTTCTGTCCCCATAAACCTGGAGATAAATGTAGCTGCCGCAAACCTGATCCAGGCATGTGGACCCGGTTATCTGAAACGCACGGGCTTTCTCCGCAAGAGTCGGTCATTGTTGGCGACAAAGAGTCGGATATTCTTTTTGGTTACAACTGCGGATTCAAGGCCACAATCCTGACCCTGACCGGATATGGAGTTAAAAGCCTGCGGGATCTTGGAATAAAACAGAAGCAAGGGCCATGGTTTGAGCCCGGATCACAAATGCCATATCCCACAGCAGTGGCCAGAGATATATACTCAGCCTGGAACTGGATTAAACAAAGGCTCATTGATGCCCATTAAACGCATAGGTATCTGGCAGACCGCTTTTCTCGGCGATGCCGTCCTGACCCTGCCCCTTCTGCAGTCCCTGGCTGGATCATTTCCTGATTCAGAGGTTTATTTTTTCGTCCGTCAAGGCTTGAAGCCTGTATTCGAGACAGATCCTCGCTACAGGGTCGTGGAGTTTGATAAATATGGCCGGGACAGGGGGTTGAAAGGGATTGCCAGGATGGTTTCCAGGGTCAGAAACCTGAACTTTGATCTTTGGCTCTCCCCTCACGCCAGCCTGAGAAGCGCCATCATATCTTTTTCAAGCGGCGCGGATAAGCGCATAGGCTACAATCACCCCCTGCATAACCGTGTGGCTTTTACCACTACCGTGTCCAGGCGTTTCAATGAACTTGACGAAATCGAAAGAATCCTCGAACTTGTCAATCCACTGAACCTGGGGCACAGAGAAACCTGGCCGGACATAATCTTGTCGCGGGAAGCAAAAGATAAGGCTGATGAATTCTGGCACAATAACATCCGGGGAAAAACACTGGGTATCCATCCCGGCTCAACCTGGCCCACAAAGAAATGGCCCGTGGAATACTTTGCTGAGGTTATCCGCATGGCTGGAGATCTGCCTGAAACCCAGGTCATCATGTTTGCCGGACCTGGTGAAGAGGGTATTGTTGAGGAAATTATCTCCAGTATCTCCAATACAAAACATGTAATAAATCTGGCCGGAAAGCTGAACCTGCCTGAACTGGCTGCTTTCCTGGCAAGGCTGGACTGCTATCTGACCAATGATTCCGGACCAATGCACCTGGCCTGGCCTCAAGGAGTGTCAACAATAGCCATGTTTGGGCCAACCACCAGAAATCTTGGCTTTTTCCCCAGGGGGGAAAGCGCGACAGTTCTTGAAACCGATCTTCACTGCAGGCCTTGCGGCCTGCATGGCCATAAAACCTGTCCTGAAAAACATCACAGATGCATGAAGGATATTCTTCCGGAAACAGTCATGGCCAGGATAAAGGAAAAACTTGATGGCTGATAAATTCCTGGTGGTCCGTCTGGGATCTTTCGGCGATGTCCTGTTGACAACAGGAGTGCTGACTCACTGGAATCAGAAAATGGGCTGTCGATTTCATATTGTCACCAGAGCGGCTTTTTCCGATATTTTTGCATTCCACCCAGCTGTTGATAAAGTTATTCCGGTTAAAGAACAGGATCTTACAGTCAAAGGCTGGTGGGATTTCTGCCATTATCTCCAGAGTATTTATCCCTCAATGGGGCTTATTGATCTTCATGGCAATATCAGAACAATGTTTTTAAAAAGCATCTGGAAAGGAAAAGTTTCTGGATATCCCAAAATGGGGATCACGCGCAGGGTTTATTCCAGAACAAGACTGAAGTCTCTTCAGAGCAGACTGCTGGCAAAAAATGTCCCCCAGAGGTACGCGGCTGCCCTCTCCAGCATCACTCAGGATCAATCGATTCTCAGACCCAGGCTTTACCTCAGCTCAGCTGAAATCCTGGGTGCTAAAAAGAAACTGGCCAGTCTTGATCTCAGCGACAGTATTGTCTGTCTTCATCCCTACGCCACCCATCAGGCCAAGGCCTGGCCAGCTGAAAAATGGAAAGATCTCATGGCCCTTCTGGAAAAAAAAGGCCGCGACTGGATTGTCATAGGTCAGAATTCGCATCCCATATCGCCGTCCAATTCCAGGGACCTGACCAATCAGACATCCATCCGGGAAACAGGCGCGATTATCAGTATTTGCAGCGTGCTGATCACGGGTGATTCCGGGCCCATGCACCTGGCAGCCGCGGTGGACACCCGGGTAATAGGTCTTTTTGGGCCTACCAGCAGGGAATGGGGTTTTTATCCTTCAGGACCGGAAGATAGAATTATTGAATCACATCTTTTGTGCAGACCATGTTCTCTTCATGGCAGGTTCATTGGAAAATGCCAGGCAAAATGCATGAACTCCCTTGAACCTGATGAGGTGATGCGGGTCCTGCCATAGATCAGCTGACAGACGCCCTTTTTCTTGAAAAAAACAACCTGTTTGATTATGGTTTTTTAATGGTCAAATATCAATTTTCCAAGCCAGCTCAGTATAATCCCCTGACCTGGTCCTTTGAGTCTTCATCTGAAGACCAATTGGTCCTGAACATCGGGGGCAGCCTGAATTCACAGACTGTTGGAGGGCTATGGAAGGAAACAGAAGACAAGCTGTCTGGAAAGTTCAGAAATCTGACTGTTGACGCCACGGATATCCAATACCTGGACATGAGCGGACAGGCCTTTCTGCTTCATTTTACCAGTCTTTTGGAGCGTAGAGGCGGAAAAACCCATATCAAGGGTTTGCGCCGTGATTTCCAGGATACCCTTGAACAGCTTTCATGTTTTGATTGCCTGGACAGACCTGTTTATCCCAGAAGATCTGTTCTTGAGGAAATTGGCAGGGCCACCGTTAAACTGGGCCGGGACGCCAGGGATTTTTTCACCTTTGTGGGCCAGTTTGTTTCCGCTTTCAGTCACTCCCTGATCCGGCCGGGTACGATCCGCTGGAAAGATGTCTTCCTGCATATCGAAAATGTTGGAGCCAAAGCAGTCCTCATTGTAGCTCTCATAGGCTTTCTCATGGGACTTATTATCTCCTTCCAGTCAGCCATGCCTCTTCGGATGTTCGGCGCGGAAATATTCGTGGCCAGACTTTTGGGTCTGTCAATGGTCAGAGAACTGGGCCCTCTGGTGACAGCCATTATCATGGCCGGCAGGACCGGATCTTCATTTGCCGCGGAAATCGGAACCATGAAAATAAACGAGGAAATTAACGCCCTCACTACCATGGGTCTGAATCCTGTCAAATTTCTGGTTGTGCCAAGAATGCTCGCGGCCATGCTGGTCATGCCCTTTCTGACCATGTTTTTCATCCTTTTCAGTCTTATCGGCGGAGCCATAGTGATGCTTTCCCTTGGCTATCCCCTGATAACATATCTTAATCAGATAACCATGTCCCTGAGTATGGTTGATTTTGCCGGCGGAATATTCAAGGCTGTTGTTTTCAGTCTCCTGGTTGCCTGGATCGGCTGCGTACGGGGACTTCAAACCACCACCGGAGCCAGGGCTGTCGGTCTTTCCACCACCAGCGCTGTGGTCAGCGGAATTGTTCTTATCGCGGTTGTGGATGGAATATTTGCCGTAACTTTTTATGTTCTGGGAATATGAAAATGTCTCACTCGGAAAACCCGGTAGTATCGGTCAAAAATCTGAGCATGGGATTTGACGATGTAATAATCATGGAAAATATTTCCTTTGATATCTATTCCGGGGAAATATTCGTCATCCTGGGAGGGTCAGGCAGCGGTAAAAGCACCCTTCTCAAGCATATGATCGGGCTCTATCCGCCCCTTTCCGGCCGGATAATAATAAACGGTCAGGACTTGACCGGTGCTGATGAATCGGGAAAAATGCAGATTCTGCGGGAAATCGGCATCAGTTATCAGAGCGGCGCCCTTTTTGGATCCATGACTTTGCTGGAAAATGTTCGTCTGCCCCTTGAAGAATTTACCAATCTTTCAAAATCCGCCATGGATCTCGTAAGCCGGATTAAACTTTATCAGGTCGGACTTATAGGGTATGAAAATCATATGCCTTCTGAACTCAGCGGGGGAATGCAGAAAAGAGCGGCCATAGCCAGAGCCATGGCTCTTGATCCGGCCATCCTGTTTCTGGATGAGCCTTCAGCCGGCCTGGATCCCATAACTTCCATGGAACTGGACGAACTGGTCCTCAATCTGAGCAGAAGCCTGAGAATCACCTTTGTTATTGTGACCCATGAACTGAGCAGCATTTTCAAGATAGGCCGGAGGATGATCATTCTGGATAAAAAAAGAAAAACCATTGCCGCCCAAGGACAACCTGAGGATTTGAGGCTGAACAGCCCTGACCCCTGGGTGCGTTCATTTTTAAACAGGGAGCCGCTGAAAAGGCAACAATAAGAACAGTTAACAGCATATGCGCACGAAACCGAATTATTACACCATTGGAATATTTGTTTCCGCCGGCCTTGTTCTTATCCTGGCGGCTCTGATTATTCTTGGAGCTGGCGCCATCTGGAGGGAACATGTTTATATTGAAACATATGTCGACGAATCCATCCAGGGAATTGACGTGGGATCAGCCGTAAAAATGCGGGGAGTCCAGATTGGTAACGTTCAGAGAATCGGTTTTGTCAACATCAACTATCCAGAAGCCACTGGAGCGAAACAACGCTATGTAATGCTGGAGATAAGTGTTTCCCTGAGGGCCTTTGGCGACATGACAGCGCCGCAGCTTGCGGTTTTTCTTCAGGAAGAGGTTAAAAACGGTCTGCGAATAAGAATGCTGCCCATGGGACTGACCGGCTCAGCCTACATGGAAATGGATTATCTTGATCCCGTTCGTCACCCTCCCCTTCCTATAGAATGGACCCCGGAAACCCCTTATATACCCTCAGCTCCGGGTACTTTTGCCAGGCTGGAAGAAACTTTCGAGACCATAAGCAATACTCTGGCCAAGCTGGAGGAACTGAGACTGGATCAGACTCTGGAGCATCTTGATCACCTCATCACCAGTCTTTCCAGCACGGTGGATTCTCTGGACGTGGAGGGGCTGTCCACTCACGCGAGCCTTTTTCTCGAGGAAATGAGGGAGAGCAACAGGAAATTATCCATGATTATGGGTCCTGACAGCGATATCATGGAAAAAGACGTGAGTTTTTATAGTGTAATGGCTGACACCGGTGCATTGGCCAGGGAAATTCGAGCAGGTCTTGACCGGCTTAAAATTGATCAGGATGACGGAGCCATGGATCAGCTGGCCCAGGCTATCTCCGACATGCGCCTGGCGTCAGCGAGTATGCCGGAAACCCTGGAAAGCATTAGAGAGGCAGCAGAATCAATGCGCCAAAGCACCGAAGGATTCAACCGTTTCACCAGGGGCACTTACTCTCTTCTGGCCGCTCAGAATGAGAAGATTGAATCCATAATGCGCGATCTGGAAATAACCAGCCGCAATCTTAGGGAACTTTCCACAGACGCCAAAAGCTACCCTTCATATATTTTCTTTGGAGATAAACCTCTGGAGCTCGAATAAAAGTGAATAATTATCTTCTGCCCATAATGATATTTTTCGTGATGTCTCTTTCGGTATTTTCCTGCGCGCCCAAAAAACCAGCCATTGAAAGAAATCACTATATTCTGGAACTATCCCGTGAACAGCCTCCGCGTCAGAAAAGCATTTCAGCGGCCCTGGCTGTCCGGGATTTTTCAGTTTCACCAGGTTACCAGGGCAGGGAAATCATTTATAAAACAGATAAAAGCATTGCAAGGGCTGATTTTTACAACCATTATTTCGTTCTCCCCGGTCCCATGATGGCGCAGTTGACCAGGTCCTGGATCAGGGATTCAGGGCTTTTTGCTTCTGTTATTCCCATGTCCAGCCATAAAGTCGCGGATTATGTTCTGGAAGGAGCGGTAAGCTCAATTTATGGGGACTTGCGTAATCCGGCTCAACCTGGAGCTGTTGTGGAAATCAATTTTTTATTGTTGAAAAATTCAGACTTTGACTTTGAGATTGTTTTTCAGAAAAAATACAGATCTGAAACAAAAATGAGGGACCATGGAGCTCCATTTTTGATTGAAGCTCTGAATGCGTGCCTTAAGGATATCTTAGCCAGTCTGGAGAAAGATTTGGCCTCTGTCCTGAATTTGTTATAGAATATATTCCAGAAAGACCATTATTCCGGCGGCAGACAGAGGCACCCTCAGATTATCGTTAAAAGGTCCGGGCAGGGCTTCAGCCAGGGAAGCGCCAAGGCATGCCGCGACACCGATCCAGAATTTGACATCTGGAATCATGGGCAGCACGATTATGGCCGAAACCAGAAAGGCCAAAGATCCTTCAAGGGTTTTACTGCCCCTGCCCCATTTGATGCGGCCGAAGCGCCGGCCCGCAAGAGCGGCGGCAGCATCTCCAACCAGGAATATACTGAATGAAGCAGCTGCAACGTGCACAGGAAAGATCAGGATCAGCAGAAAAGCAGAGACTAAGGCCCATGAAGCCCCATTGAGGACCACTTTTCCCTCTGGGCCAGATTTTTCTTCCGGGCGCATGAGTAACCCGAAAATTTTTTGCAGCCAGAGATTCAAAAATTTCAGACGAAACCTCAGTAAGTCCAGACCAACAGCGATTATACAAATAACGCCAAGGGCGAGAATGGACTGGTTCCTTTCAAGTATCAGCATGCCCGCGGGAATGATCAGGGCGGGGATATGCACGGCCTTGCGCAACAGCTCATGCTTGTAAGGCAGATGATTGTTATCCCGGTTTTGCAATGAAGGGCTTTTACTTCGGTCAGGCATGGACGCGACCCTTTAACAAGTTATATTATCTATCCTATTGCTGCTGAATACCTGAATAGAGATTTTTTCTGTAACTGTTTGATAAACCTGTCATTGCGAGGGAAGCGAAGCAATCTCAGTCAGTTATCATGAGGTTGCCACGCACCCTCCTGGTTCTCGCAGTGACAGATAAAAATCGCTCACTTCAGATGAATAATCTGGATAAAAAACAATATCCTGGCAGATCATTAAAGCTTAGCTTGAAATTTACGGGCGATAATGCCAGCCATGTACCGTTCAGGATTTTCAAGCCTTCCCTGTTGATGGTCAATAACCTCCCAATCAGTGAACCATTCCAGCAGTTCATTTTCTTTGAGCAGGAAATCCGGATTACTGGGTTTTCCAATTTCCGCCTGCCTGGTGGTAAAGGTTTCGTAGATCACTATTCCTTCAGGCAGAACCGCGTTTTTAATCTCTGGAATCAGAGGCCTGTGCAGGTACCTGAAGACCATGACCAGGCTGAAATGATCACTTGGAAATAAACCGCCCTGCCCTGTTTCAAGATCGATCTGCCTGGTGAAAACCATGATACCTTTACTTCGGGCAATGGATTTAATTTTAGCAAGGTCCTGTTCATTTCTATCCCAGAAGTGAACTTCAATGCCCTTTTCAGCCAGAAACAATCCATTCCGGCCTGCTCCGCAGGCAAGATCCAGGACCGGACCGGTTCCGGCAGTGTCCAGCAGCAAACCCAGGTGGTCAGTTAGATATTCCGAGGGAATTACCGGGTCCATGAGAAATAATCATCCCGCCTTGACAATGCCCAGTATAATAAAGACAGTGGCTGGCAATAACAGCAGAAAAACCGGCACAGTAAACAGAAGCAGCAGGAGCTGGTCAGGATAGAAAAACCCCATGGCAATAAGTGGAATCAGGTTGCCGGTTACACCGAGCATAGCGTAATTATAGAATGTCTTTCTGGTTTCGATTTTTTTCTTGATTTCGGCTTGCGATAAGCCCTGCTCCCTTGCGGGCAGAGCCATCCAGGCCACTGTATATATGAGCAGGGGCAGGATGGATATGCCCATGCCTGTTCCTGGAATAAAGTTAATCAGAACAAAAACCAGAAAAAAGGCTATTCTCAGACCAACCCGGTTCAGCCCTGTCTTTTCAGCGATTCCGGCTACTACTCCGGCTATCAGGGCTTCATCTGTCATTCTGTAATAATTTTTCATGTTTTTCCTGTAAGGTAAGCCATAATGCGCATTGAAAATTTTAATCAATAAAGATAGAATGATAGTGTTTGGTATTGAATTCTGTCAACATAAAACCCGAATAAAAGCCAATGAACCTTTTATATTTTGATTACAATGCCACCACCCCGGTTCATAAACAGGTGCTACAGGCCATGCTGCCCTATTTTACTGAAAAATTCGGCAATCCTGGATGCGGACACATGCACGGCCTTGAAGCCAGGACGAGCATTGACCTCTCAAGGGCAGATCTGGCCGGACTTATCAAGGCTGAACCTGATCAGTTGTATTTCACATCCTGTGCCACTGAATCCAACAACACGGTATTATCTGGTCTTCTCACTCCTGGGGACGAGCTGATTATTTCATCTGTTGAGCATCCTTCAATCGTCCAGCCATCAATCAACCTTCAAAAAAAAGGAGTTATCCTGAAAATAGCTCCAGTGGACAGGAATGGGCTGGTTGATCCTGATCATATTTCAAGTCTTGTCTCCGAAAAAACAAAGCTTGTCAGCGTCATGCTGGCCAACAATGAAGTCGGAGTAATTCAGCCGGTGGCAGAAATAGCGTCAAGGCTAAAAGCCAGATGCATCCTTTTTCATACAGACGCGGCTCAGGCCGTGGGTAAGATCCCGGTTGACGTGGACAGACTTGGAGTGGACTTTATGACCATTGCCGGACATAAAATGTACGCCCCCAAGGGTATAGGCGCGTTATACTCCCGGTGCCCAGGGCTGTTAAAGCCTTTGCTTTTTGGAGGAGGTCAGGAAAAAGGTTTAAAGCCGGGAACGGAAAATATTCCCTATATTGTCGGCCTTGGCCGGGCCGCGAAGCTGGCCGCCCATGATCTGGAGATGGAGATGAAGCGCCAGACCGATCTGGGAAATAGGTTTCTTAAGGGATTAAAAATTGCTGTTTCTGACTTTTGTCTTTACGGGGAAAAAGCGCCAAGGCTGCCAGGAACCATGTCTATAGGTTTTGGAGGATACAGAGCCGGTGATATCCTGTCCGGCATGGTGGCCTGCAGTTTATCAGCTTCAGCCGGAGCAGCCTGCCATGGTGATTCTCAAAAGATGAGCAGTGTTCTGGAGGCGATGGGAGTTGATCCATATTATGGAATGGGGACCATCAGGTTTTCCTGGGGCAGAATGACCACTCTTGATGACATTGATGACTTATTAAAAAGACTGGAATATATTTTTACGGTTTTTTTAAAAGTGCCTGACAGTCATGAAAAATCCCGGTCTGAATATAGTGGCTGATAATCGCCCATGATAGTAACATCCTGAAGCAGTTTTTTAAACGCATTCAGTTTCACAGGGCCTAAGTGAACTCTAAACAACTGAGAGATGAATTAGACAGTAAAGGTTTCAGCCTTTCTAAGGATCAGGTCAAGGACCTGCGGGTCTACCTGGATCTGCTTCTTAAATGGAACCGGGTCATTAATCTGGTGGGAAGATCAGAATGGAAGCTTATTCTGAACGATCTTGTTCTGGACAGCTTCTATCTTGGCTCATTTTTGTCCGGTCTGGTCAAGCTTGATAAAAAAGAGACGGGTCTCGACCTTGGGTCCGGGGCTGGACTGCCGGGCATCCCCCTCCGTCTGGTCTGGAAACAGGGCTTATATTATCTGGTTGAAAGCAGGATAAAGAGGGCTGCTTTTATGAATCAGGCCATAGCGGCCATGAATATTGAAAATACATTTGTAATCAACACAAGGGTTCAGGATATCGACCCAAAAATTCTTCCAGCCAGGCTGGTCATCAGCAGGGCCTTCATGCCCTGGCCGAAGCTGTTGCCCCTTGCAAAAGAAATGATGAGCAATGAGGCGATGCTTATTATACTTAGTGGAAGTAAATACGATGGTCAGGATTTGTCAGGAATGAGAATGGTTGAAACCATGGAATACCGGGTAGACAATAAAAAACGCTATTTCTGGGCTCTGGACTCAAACATCTGACCGAATCCGGTATTTTTAAAAATCAGCCTGGTGGCGATTTCATCAGCAATTTCCGCCAGATCCATGAGTCTTTCCAGATAATCCAGAATTTCAATACGCCTCTCTTCAGAGGAATATTCAAAGTCTTCTTCCAGATTTCCTGATTTTAAGTACTTTTCCAAATCACTGAGATATTTTTCACTTAACATGTATCACCGCTTTTTATTTGATTTAATTGCGTGTTTCCAGCAGCAGGTTTAGTGACGGTAAAACTTTATCTTCCTGCCAGGAGCTTTACTTTTGCCATATTATTTGCTTCTGGTCAAAATCTATATAGATTGCAGTTGAGGAAAATTATCTTGACGTCAATATATCTGCAAATTAAGGTTATTGTTTATGCCGGAGTGGTGAAATTGGTAGACGCACGGGACTCAAAATCCCGCGGCCTTTGGTCATGAGAGTTCGAGTCTCTCCTCCGGCACCATTATAAAATAAAGGGGTTAGTGTTAAGAATGAAAAGCAGGCATTAACCCCTTATTTTTTAAAGTAAGCAAATAGTAAGCAATAAACTCGGTTCTTTCCAATTCCAGCTGAAAGCCTTTATCCTCAAGCAACATTTTTCATCAGAATATGAAGTAACCTTGATCATTGCTTCCACCTCATGAGCTGACTGTTTCCAGAGACATAATTATCCTGTGGCGGGCTGAACAAAGGGTTGATGTGCCCCATGTGCCGGAGAAGATGTCAGGTCAGATAAATTTGTGAAGTGCGGCTGTTCCCTGATACCCAGCTTCCAGCTCGGAGACCTTCAAAAATACAGCCTGGAACCATGAGCGAACAAAAAGCATATCAGCACATCCTGAGCGAGCTGGCATCAGATTATTTCCATTATCTGGCATCAGTTTTTCCCGTCATGTGCGCCAGCGATGAATTTCATTTCATGCCCCGGGCGATGAGTGCCGCCGGTTATTATGACCAACTGGACAGTCTCGGCCCTGATGAAATAAAATCATGCATCAGCACCCTGAAGCTTTTTCAAACCAGACTTGCCTCCCTGGAACCGGATGAAGATGATCTTGAAGGCCGCATCGATCTGGAAATGCTCAGGAACAGTATTGCTGGGGTTTTAATTGAGCTGGAAACAAAAGCATCCTGGAGCAACAATCCTTTACTGTATCTGAAAGTTGCTTTTATAGGCCTTGACCACGCCCTGGGCAAGCCCGCCTCCGGAACTGACGAAATCGCCCACAGGGCTCTGGCCCGCCTGGATGCCCTGCCCAGGCTGCTTAAACAGGCCGCAGTGAATCTGAAAAAAGTCTCAGTCACCCACGGTCAGGCTTGCCTTTTGATGATTAAGGACTGCCGGGAATACCTTTACCAGATCAAAGAGATTATTCCTGAAACCCTCCGGTCATCGATGCTTCCAGGCATGGACCGAGCCAACCATGCCCTGGAAGGATTCCAGAGGTTTGTCCAGACCCTTACATTTGTTCCGGACCATCAATTGGCTGCCCCGTCCCTGGAAGATACGCTGAGAAACCATTTCGGCTGCGCAACAGAGTTGTCGGATATCCTGGAGATAGGCAGGTCTGAATGGGAGGAAGCCATGACCCGGCTGAGAACCCTTCAGGACCGGATCAATCCCAGAAAGAACTGGCTGCGGATTTATGAAGATTATTTTCCCGAAGACTCAGCCGGTCTTGACACCTTTTATCTTTATGCCAGGGAGTCGGAACGGTTGAGGGTCTTCTTCCGCGATCACGGGTTCAGGGCTGTTGAACCCGGGGTGTCGCCGGAAGTTGCCCAGACCCCGGCGTATCTCAGATCAATCCGGGCTTCCGCCTCTTTCAGCGCGGCCTTTTCCGCTGACTTCCGTGAAAAGAGTTTCTTCTACATAACAACACGTATTGAAGAAAGTCTGGGAAGAGAGGCCCAGAATCTTCTGCGGGAACGCCTGCATCGCGAATACCGGTTCCTGACCGCTCACGAAACCTTTCCCGGACATCATCTCCTGGATGACAATCGCAGAAAAATTCCCAATCCGGTAAGGGCGCAGATTGAATCCCCCCTTTTTTATGAAGGATGGGCGTATTATGTGGAATCGCTCTTGACCGGGTGCGGTTATGTTTATGACCCCCTGGATGAACTCGTGGACGCCAGGCGCAGGTTGTGGAGGGCTGCCCGTTGCTGGATCGATGTGGGGACAAGCACCGGGGAACTTTCTGCTCAGAATGCCGTGGACCTGTTGATGAAAACAGGTTACAGCAGGGAGGAAGCCGGGCGGCACCTGGATCGATTCCGGCTGAACCCGGGTTATCAATTGTGCTACAGTCTGGGGCGCCATGAAATCATGAAACTCAGGAAAGTTTACGGAACCCGCATGGGTCAGGATCGTTTTCACAGGGAAATGCTCACGGCAGGCCAGTTGCCGTTTCATCTCATGGAGAAGCGGTTTCAGGGGTTGCTTCAAAATAACAACGATAAAGTCAAGAGGTGACGATTGAAGACATTTCTGGGATATCATTCCGAATGGAACCTCGGCAGTCCGGGGGGATGGGATTATCAGCGCACAACCCAGATCATCGGCAAGGCTGTCTGGGCTGAAATCAACCGCATAAAGCCCATTCCCGTGGTCCTGGATTTTGATCATCCAATGCTTTATCCCATCCGCGGTTTCATTGACATGCTCCTTAAGGCATACAAGCGGCTTGATGCAGGCGGACAGGGACTCATCGCCCTGGTGGCCGAGGAAGAGACCCTTCAGGACGTTGTTGAAAACAGGAACCTGGTCGACCATTTAAACCTTGTTGAGGGTATATCCTCCGCCCTCATGGCCCCCCATGAGCTTGAACTGCAAAACGGGAAGGTAAGCTGGAAAGGCCGGCCCGTTTCCCTGATTTTCATGGATTTCAACACTGATGTCCTGCTCAGGCTCCACCGGGAGCGTAACCTGGCCCCGTTGCTGCGGGCCGTTCAGGAACATCGGGTTATAAATCCGCGCGGCACTGAACCCATCAATGTCAAGAGCATGTTTGAGGTGATCACCGGTAAAAACGGACCACGCTTCCATCAGGAGATCGTCCAGAGAACCCCCTGGACCCGGCAGTTTTACCCCCGGAAAACCCTGGGACCTTCAGGAGAAGACATTGATGATCTCATGGAATGGACCCGCCATAACTGGGATGATCTGGTCCTGAAACCTGAAAGAGGTTATTCGGGAAAAGGGGTTCGTGTGGGAAAGGTGCACAGCTCGGCAGATGAAGCCATCAACCTGGCCCTCAATGAAGGCGGCTATATTGTTCAGGAAAAAATTCCCCTTGATCTCTGGTCCGAGGAGATCCCCGTACTTGATGCGGAACTTAGGAGAATCGTCCTTGAGCGGATCCAGACAGACTTTCGCTGCCTCATGGGTCGTGAAGGCCTGCAGGGCTTTCTGGGCCGCTACGGCGGGGTGCCAACCAATGTGGGAAGCGGCGGAGGGGTTCAGCCTCTGGCGGTCCTTGGTCCTGGAGTCAGCGTGCGGGAGTCGGTTGAGCTCATCAACCAGGGAATTTGCGGGATTAACTACAATGATCTGGAGCAGGTATTTGAGATGCAGAACCGGATGGCCATTAAGGAAAGCTTCACTTATCTCCTTGGTCCCATCAAGATTGCGTTGCGACCCAGGCTGATCAACCATGACCAAATTGACGCTCTCAAAGATTATTGCGCAGCCGTGTGGGCTGACTGCCTGACCCTGGAGACAATGTGGAAGGCCGGTGAACTGGACCATCTGGTTCAGATGGAGGAGGAAGAACTGAGCATCGCCCGGATGCATCCCTGGGAAGGTTCTTCAGCCATTATAGCCTCAGACGGCCTGTTCAACTTCATGGATACACAGGAATGACCATGAGCATCGTGGTTGACCCGGACTGGTGGAAATCCCTTTTTGATGAGGTTTATCTGCTCACCGATGCACGTTCTGTCTGCAATCAAGAGATTACAAGTCTTGAAGTCGACCTCATAAGTGAACTTCTTCCCATCAATGCCCATCACAGGATTCTGGACCTGTGCGGAGGACATGGCCGTCACAGCATGGAGCTCCTGTCCCGGGGGGCGCAGTGCTGTGTTCTGCTGGATTATTCACGTGGTCTCATCGGCCGGGCAAGAACTGCCGCTCAGGAAAAAAAATATAATCTCTCTTGCGTCCAGGGGGATGCCCGGTGGACGGGATTTTCCACCGGCAGTTTCGATTATGTCCTGCTCATGGGAAACTCATTGGGGTACCAGGTTGAACATGAATCTGACCTGCAGATCCTGATGGAGGCGAACCGGGTCCTGAGTCCGGGAGGTGCAATCATTGTTGATGTCGTTGACGGTGCTGAGCTTAAAAGTTCATTCAGGCCGCAAGCCTGGCATGAGATTGGTGAGGACATTCTGGTCTGCAGGGAGAGAGAACTTGAAGATGGCCTGGTGAAAGCCCGGGAAATCGTCATCAGCAAAAAACATGGCCAGGTCCGGGACTGTACATATGCCATCCGGTACTACAAACCCGAGGCGGTTTCGGCATTGCTTGGCAGGGCCGGTTTTGAGAGGGTCCAGGTCCTGAGCGGCTTTTCTTCTCAGAAGATGAAATCAGATTTCGGTTTTATGAATTATCGAACCATTGCTACAGCATTCAAGCCTTGAAGGCGACGGGTGAAATCCTGTGCTTTTCAGCTTGATAGCCGAAAAGCAGGGACAAAGCCTTTAACCCTGGATATAAAATTATGCTTACAACAATATCTCTGGTCAACCTGGCAATGATCCAAAAAAACAGGCCTCTGCCCTAAAACAGAGACCTGTTCTGGTGTTGATTGTTTTTCTTTTCCTTTCCCGCTCAGTCATGGCAAACCAGGGTTTTCTTTTTAAGTCATTTCCCGGGAATTAATAGCCATCAGACGGTTCATCGGGCGCGTCTGGAGATGGAGGAGCGCCCGGGGTTTCGAATCCGCCAGGGGTTTCACCCGGGGCGGGAGGCAATTCATATTCTTCATCCGGCGCCTCACAGGCCGGGCAAAGTCCTATGGTTGCCACAAACATGACTGAAAAGATCATCTTTTTGATATCCATCAGTTAGAACTCCTTATTTTAAAACAAATTATCTCATCTGTTCCAGCCTGGATAAGAGCTTTTCCCTGAGCTCTTCATCGTACTGAGCTGCTTGCATTACGTCGTTATAGGTCTGGACATCCAGACCTGAGTTCTCCACGGCCTCTACCATGGCCTTCCCAGCCTGTTCCTGCATTTTCTGGGCGGCTTCAGGATCTTCCACGCCTGTCAGGGACATCTGAAATTCTTCCCTGATCTCCGAGATCTCACTATAGGCCCTGGCAACCTTGTCCAGTTCTGAATCGGTTACCTGAATTTCAGTCTCTGGCTGTTGCATCATTTCCTGCTGCTGTTGACCGTATCCTTCCTGCGAATAGGCGCTGGAATCGGGAAGGACAAAAAACAGGCACAGCATTGTCATGGCGAACAAACCAATAAAACAACTCTTTTTCATAAATACCTCCAACTATGAAAATTCTGTAATTTTACCACTGCACATCCAGCGGCATTGATCTTGATCAAGCATATGATGTGCCAGAATAAAATTTAGAAAATCTGGCCGCGCAGGGTCACGCTGTGTGTTGCCCGCGGTGAATTGTTTTCTTTCTTTTTTATATTGATTTTTGACCTTGAAAATCGGCATAAAATATGTTTAATTTTGTCACATGGGTAATAAATAATCGTGCATGAAGTGAAAATGATGAAGCATATTTCTTATTTTTCAAACTATTTCAGCCTGCGTCTGGCTCTTGTGATTTACGTGATTGCTCCTCTGGCACTGGCAGTAGTGACTTTCGGCTATCTGGCCCTGAACGCGGTGGAGCAAAACATGGAAAAACGCATGCAAAAGGATCTGGAGCTCGTGGCAAGGGCCATACAGCTTCCATTAAGTCACGCCCTGGAACTGGGTCGCGTAGGAACGGTTTCCAGCGCTCTTGAATCTGCATTTTCCATAGGCAGGGTTTACAGCGCTTATGTTTACGACCACAGCGGCAGGCAAATAGCTACAGCCGGAAGGACAGGGCCGGATGTTGAAAAGGACAGGCTGACCGAACTGGCTGAGGACGGTAAAGAAATTGGTGAATACGGCCGTGTGGCCGGAAGAGAAGTTTATTCTTATTTCGTGCCCCTTACCGACTCGGGCGGTCGCATAAACGGCCTGCTCCAGCTGACCAGACGGGAAAGCGACATCCAAAACGAAATCAGAGCCATGAAGATTCAGGGAGCAACATGGCTGGGATTGAGCCTTATGGTGATGACTTTACTGGTTTTGTACGGGCATCACAGAGCCCTTGGAAAATATTTTTCAAGCTTTATAACCAGCATGTCCAGGGTGGCCGGTGGAGATACAGACCATCGATTTAAACCTCACGGACCAAAGGAAATCGCGGTAATCGGGCGGCGGTTCAATCATATGCTGGACAGCATGGAAAATGCCAGGACAGAGTTAAAAGAAAGAAGAAATAAACAGGAAATATTAAAGGCCCAGCTGAGACAGTCGGAAAAGCTGGCAGCCATTGGACAGTTATCAGCAGGCATAGCCCACGAACTGGGTACTCCTTTAAGTGTGATCAGCGGCAAGGCCCAGAGGGCTCTCAGAGATCCAGAGCTGAGTTCCAACCTGAGCAAAACCCTAAAGGAAATTCGCCGGGAAGTGGACAGAATGGAATACATTATCCGACAGCTTCTGGACTTCAGCCGCGACAGCAGAACCAGAACAAAACCGGCTCAACCGGCCAGACTGGCTCATTCTTCTTTATCTGCTGCCGCAGAGGAAGCTGAGAATCTGGGGGTTGAACTGGAATTTCGCGGTGATGAGGACAGCTCCATGATAAAGGTTGATCCCACCAGGATCGAACAGGCACTGGTAAATCTGTTGCGCAACGCTATCCAGTCGGCCTCCCCGGGTAAAGTAGTTCTCTCCTGGTGGATTGATCATGATCAGGCATGCTTTCAGGTGGATGACAATGGACCAGGAATACCAGGGGACATCGAGGACAGGCTCTTTGAACCATTTTTTACCACCAAGCAGGTGGGAACCGGGACCGGGCTGGGTCTGGCTGTTGTTCACGGAATAGTCCGGGATCACAACGGCCGGATAGAATTTGGGAAGAGTGACCTGGGAGGAGCCTTTTTCCGCATCAGACTGCCTTTGGACATGAATCAATAATGGAGGAGACCTTGTCAGAGCAACACACAGCGGACAGCCGGATACTTATCATAGAAGATGACCAGGCCCTGGGAAAACTGCTGGAACAGGAAGTAAGGGATCATCATTTCCATTGCAGACTGGTGGGCAGCGCTGAACAGGCATTTTCTGTCATGTCTCAATGGATTCCCGACCTGATTGTAAGTGATCTTCGCCTGCCAGGAATGGATGGGCTTGAATTTCTGAAAAAAGTAGGGACTGAATTTTCTGAAACTCAGCCGGACTTTCTGATAATTACGGCATTTGGCACTATTTCCAAGGCTGTGGATACCCTCAAGGCCGGAGCTGAGGATTTTTTGACCAAACCTCTAGACCTGGATCATTTCATGATCTGTGTCAATCGAATCCTCAGGAACAGAAATCTTCGCCATGAAATCAGCCGGATAAAGAACCTTCTGAATGAGGATGGTTTTGAGGGGATTATCGGTCAAAGCCGTCCAATGCGCGACCTTTTCAATCAGATTGCCAGAGTTGCCAGGGCTGAAGGACCGGTTCTGATCCTCGGGGAATCAGGCACGGGTAAGGAACTGGTGGCCAGAGCCATACACAGATTGAGCATTAACCATAAAGGATCATTCCTGGCGGTGAATTGCGCTGGAATTCCTGAACATCTTCTGGAAAGCGAATTTTTCGGGCACAAAGCCGGGGCATTTACCGGCGCTGGGAAATCAAGGCGGGGTCTCTTCGCGGAAGCAAAAGACGGCACCCTGCTTCTTGATGAAATTTCGGAAATGTCTCTGGCTCTACAGGTCAAGCTCTTGAGAATGCTTCAGGACGGCAAGGTGCGCCCGGTGGGGGCGGATCAAGAGGAGCAGGTAAATGTGCGCGTAGTGGCTGCTACTCATCAGGATATTGAAAAAGAAGTGAATCAGGGTAACTTTCGCCAGGACCTTTTCTTCAGACTGGAAACTTTTTCCCTGAAAATACCTCCACTGAGGGATAGAGAAGACGACCTTGAGCTTCTGGCCGGTCGTTTCCTGTGCAAGTGCAGCATCCAGGCAGGCAGAAAAATTCACGGTTTTGACAAAAAAACCTTGAACCTGCTTAAAAAATATCCATTTCCCGGAAATGTTCGCGAACTGAAAAACGCCATTGAACGGGCTGTGACCTTTTGCGACGGGAAGATAATCCTGCCCGAACACCTGCCGGCCAGAATCAGGGAACAGTCATCCATCCCAGACCTTAATTCCGAAGATAATATTTTCGATGCTTACCAGAATCAAACCCTGCCTACACTGTTACAGGTTGAGCAGGATTATATAAAAAGGATTCTTAAAATTACTGGCGGCAACAAACGAAAGGCAGCGGCTATCCTGGGAATCAACAGAAGAACTCTTTACCGAAGGCTTGATTCTGAGCTTACCTCCACCTGATATCAAGACCCTGATGCACGCTAAGATAATCAGTCAGCACCAATGTGCCATCTTGACTTTTGGCTGTCGCGGCTTAAACATTTCTTGATAAGTGGAATTTAAGAAAGGAGGCATTATGAAAGGAAATCATGAACATAAGCACGTTCACACTCATGAGCACACCCATGAACATGAACACGAACACGAGCATCCCGGCATTGGCAGACATGTGCACAAGCATGCGCATGTCCACGAGCACGAACACTTGCACGAACACCAGCATGCCCATGACCATTCCGGACCGGAAGGAATACACGACCACACGCACGACAAGGAGCACGGACCCCACGAACACGACCACCCGGACCACGCCAGGGTACCACATGACGATCACACTCATTAGCAGTCCAGGACCATCCGGTCAGTCGCCCGGAAGAAAAAATTTTTTCATGCGGCGGACCGGATGTGAATCCCGTTAATATGCTTTTTTTTCAGGTATAGTCCTGATAATAACTCAAGAACTGAGCCTCCGGCTACCCTTCAAAAGCAGCCCAACAATATGTTTTTCAAGAATCTCAACATAATATTGCAATTTTTGCGAAGTGCACTGACTTTTGTTGCCATTGGATCAAATGCAGCAGTTAAAATTAGCAGGATCGAGGTTTTTTCAGGAAACACTTGACAACTTGATTGTATTAATTACCTTTTTAATCAGACATTTAAAGATAACTTTTTCTGTGATATTAACCCTATTTCTTTTTAAAGGAGTTAAGGAACATGCCTAAGTTAAACATCAAGAACAAAGAGATTGAAGTTGATGAAGAAGGATTTTTGGTCAACCAGGATGAATGGGATGAAGATGTAGCCCAGGCCATTTTAAAGAATTCAAATGGCCCGGAACTTGATAAGGAAACATTGGAAATTTTAGGGTTTATGCGCAGTTACTACCAAAAATTCAATGCTTTTCCTGTATTGAGGTCGGTGTGCAAGAGACTGGATCAGCCCAGGGAGTGTGTGCAGGAAAAATTTCTGGATCCTCTCCTGGCATGGAAAGCAGCTGGTTTGCCCAAGCCAGGCACCTTTTATTCTGAATCCCATGATGACGCTCATAAGGTGTATAAATTAATTTCCGCTGCATAAATGTCCACAAGTTGAAGCCACTTCTGCTTCTAGCGATTTTTCCATCGCTGTTCTAGTCATGACCCAAAGTTAATAATCTATTAACTTTGGGTCATGTGAAGTTCCCCCCAAACCGGACAAGGAGTTAAGGCAGGCTGTAAGAGAAAAATTCAAACATTAGGCTGGTCCATCTGGTGCCCATCGTTAGGTTTATCAGCCTCCACCAATATTTCATGGCTAATTCTGCCGTCATAATCGTTTGTTGTTCATATCAGTCAATAGCCAGCATCCAATTTGGAGACATCCCTTTATTTAATAATCTTCATTACCCTTTCTTTCACTGAATGCATAGTATCGCCTTGAATGCAATGGGCGGAACATGCATACCTCATTAATCTGCAGACAGTACTTGACGCTGCTCTCCTGCGGCTTAGCTTTTTTATTAAAAACAATTTTATAAAAGCATAACAGCGTGTTTTTACAATCTGAGCAGAAAAAAGCAGCGCCTGAAATTTCAGGGGGGCAAACCCTGATTCAGAAAAGATTTCAAAAAAATGGATAAAAGAAGCGCAACTCTCCGCAGGGGGTGGAACTACTATGAATAACAGTAAACAGGAAAAATTCGTGTTGTGGTTTGAAAATCTGAGCTCTGATGATCTGTCCATTGTTGGAGGTAAAAACGCTTCCCTGGGTGAAATGATCAAGACCTTGAAAAACAGAAATATTCGCGTTCCTGACGGGTTTGCCACAACAACGAAAGCATACTGGAAGTTTATTGATGAAAACAAGATAGAGGAAAAACTCAACCGGATGCTTGATGATTACCAGAAGGACAAGAAGTCCCTCAAGGAAACAGGCAAAGCCATCCGCAAGCTGTTCAATGACGGAAACATGCCTGAAGAAGTAGCCCGGGATATCAGGGAAGCTTACGTGGAATTAAGTAAACGCTATAACGCGGACGCTGCCGATGTGGCTGTACGTTCCAGCGCCACAGCCGAAGACATGCCTGAGGCCAGCTTTGCCGGTCAGCAGGAGTCTTTTCTGAATATTACCGGTGAGGATCATTTGACCCAGGTCTGCAAAAAATGCTTTGCGTCCCTGTTTACAGACAGAGCCATAGCCTACCGCGAAGAAAATAACTTCAAGCACATGAACGTTGCTTTGTCCGTGGGCATTCAGAAGATGGTCAGGTCCGATCTGGCCGGTTCCGGAGTATTGTTCACCCTGGATACGGATTCGGGATTTCCTGATGTGGTTCTCATCAATGCCGCGTGGGGGCTTGGCGAAAACGTTGTCCAGGGAACTGTCAATCCTGATCAGTACACGGTTTTTAAACCGTTTCTTGAAAAGAAGGATATTGAACCCATAATTGAAAAGACACTGGGTTCCAAAGAAAAAAAGATGGTTTACGCGGACAGGGGCAAGAATCCAACCAAAAATATAAAAACCACAGGCAAGGAACGGGCCTCGTTTGTTCTGACAGACGGTGAAATCATGCAGCTTGCCCGCTGGAGCACAGCGATTGAGGATCATTATGAGAGACCCATGGATATTGAATGGGCCAAGGATGGAGAAGAGGACCGCATTTATATTGTCCAGGCCCGGCCTGAGACAGTGCATTCCCAGAAAGCTGCCGCCACTCTCAAGACTTACAGGCTTCTGGAGCAGGGAAAGCGCCTCTTAACCGGTTTGAGCATTGGTCAGAGCATTGCGGTGGGAAAAGCCGGGGTGATTAAAAGCGCTGATCAGATTGACAAGTTCAGAAAAGGTTCCATTCTGGTAACCACCATGACCGATCCGGACTGGGTTCCCATAATGAAGAAGGCTTCGGCCATTGTTACAGAGCTGGGCGGGAGAACCTCTCACGCGGCCATAGTCAGCAGAGAAATGGGCATCCCGGCTATAGTCGGAGCCGGGGATGCCACCAAAATTCTCAAGGAAGATCAGAAAATAACTGTTTCCTGTGCTGAGGGCGACAAGGGGCATGTCTACGAAGGGCATCTTGAATTTGAAGAAAAGGATCTTGATCTTGAACAGGTGCCGGACATCAAGACAAGCATAATGCTTAATATCGGCGCTCCGGAAGCGGCCATGCGCTGGTGGAAGCTGCCCTGCAGTGGCGTTGGACTGGCCCGCATGGAATACCTGATCAACAATGTGATCAAGATTCATCCCCTGGCCCTGACCAGGTTTGATAAGCTGAAAGACAAAAAAGTCAGGTCCAGGATCAGGGAACTGACCCGCGGTTATGAAGACAAGGAAGAATACTTTGTGGAGCTTCTGGCCCGGGGCATAGCCGTGATAGCCGCTTCCAGATATCCTCACCCGGTAATTGTGCGCATGAGCGATTTCAAGACCAATGAATACGCCGATCTTATCGGCGGCAGGCAGTTTGAACCTGACGAGGAAAATCCCATGCTGGGATGGCGCGGTGCCTCACGTTACTACAGTGATGAATACCGGGACGGATTCGCCCTGGAATGCCGGGCAATCCGCAGGGTGCGCGAGAAGATGGGCTTTTTCAACGTGGTGATCATGATTCCTTTCTGCCGAACCCCTGCTGAAGCTGACAAGGTTCTTGAAGTTCTTGCGGAAAACGGGCTTTTGCGCGGGAAACAGGATCTTGAGGTTTATGTTATGGCTGAGATTCCCAGCAATATTATTGAAGCGGAAGCTTTTGCCAGTCGTTTTGACGGATTTTCCATCGGTTCCAATGATCTGACCCAGCTGGTCCTGGGCATCAGCCGTGACTCGGAAAAGCTGGCTCATCTGTTTGATGAAAGTGAAGAATCAGTGAAGCGCATGATCAGTATGCTCATTGAAACCGCGCACAAGGCCGGAAGCAAGGTAGGCATCTGTGGAGAAGCGCCCAGCAATGACAGTGAATTCGCCGCCTTTCTGGTTAAAGAGGGAATCGATTCCATTTCCCTGCAGCCGGACAGCGTGATCAGGGTTATTGAACGGCTGGCTGAACTGGAAAGCAATGATCAGGGATCATGAATCAGGCATCAACAGTGCTGAAAGAGTACTCAATTAGTGTCCATATTGTATCTATTCACCATTTTGTCAGGTCAGCCCGCAATAAACATGAAACAGCTGGAGGAATACCATGCATGAACTTCAAGGAAAAACCCTGCTTTTGAGCGGCGCTTCAATGGGCATAGGAAAAGCTCTGGCCCTGAAGTTAGCCAGGGAAAAAGTAAACCTTGTAATTAATGCGCGCAGCGAAGATCCGCTCAGGGAAACCTGGGAACAATGCCTGGATGCCGGCATATCAGCTGAATACGTGACAGGTGATGTTTCCAAGTCCAGAACAGTTGAGACCATGGTTGAAAAAGGTCAGGCCATGGGCAATTTTTTCGGTTTTATTCATGCCGCAGGGGTGCTTCATCCCGGTCCCTATATTTGGGAGCTGGATGAACATGATTTCCAGACTATTTTTCAGGCTAATGTTTATGCCGCGTTTCTTCTTGTCCGCTTATGTATTCCCGTTCTTTTGAAACAGAAACAGGGTCTTGCGGTTTTTTTCGGCTCCGGTGCGGCTGAAAAAACCCAACCCGGCATAGCTGCATATTGTGCAGCCAAAGCTGCTGAAGAACACCTGGCGAACCAGCTCGCAGCAGAGGCCCCGGAAATTACCACCTTTGTGTACCGGCCGGGCATTGTAGAAACCAGGATGCAGAAACAGGCCAGGGAATCCAAAGGCGGAGCGGCCCGGGAAGTCCAGAAAGTATTCAGATCATGGAAGGAAAAAGGCATGCTCATATCTCCTGAAGAATCAGCATCAGCGCTGGTGGATCTTATGTCATCCGGTCTGCAGAGACTGCATGCGGGAGTATGGGACGTTCGCAGCCTTGGTTGATAAATGCATGAGAATCAGGTGAGCCATAATGGCAGAAATTCATAAATTAAAAAAGTTTCGCGAAAAGAGTAAAGTGTTCAGGGATTGCCTGTGTTCGTCACTCCCGAAATACTGAACTCCTGATAAAGATTGCAGTCAGCTGGAGTGGCCTGCTGCTGATTCTGCGGGACTGGCCACCGGTATGGGATGGTTGTAGTCCTTTTTTTCTAAAAATTGATAACCTTTAACTAAAGGAGAAGTATGATGAGAATTATTATTTTATTGCTTATCGGCATTATTATCGGCGCTGGAGCGGTTCTTTTTTTGACCACGGACCAGCCCGAAGATGACGGTCTGGAGGCCAGAATGGAAGCTTTTGAATTGCGGGCTGATGATATTTTGCAGGAGCTGGCCGAGCATGGTCAAGTGGTGCGCCGCAAAGCACGTGAGATAAGTGATGAGGCTGTTGATACGGCTCATGATCTGCGCATAACCGCCACTGTTGAAGCAAAAATGGCCACAGATCCTGAGTTGTCCATATTCGATATTTCAGTATCGACTTCAGAAGGCAGAGTAACACTTACAGGTAATGTGGGGTCCCCTCAACACGTGGGCAGAGCCACTGCACTGGCCCTGGAAACTGAAGGGGTTCGCGAGGTGGTATCAAAGATCAGTGTAGATTAACCCCAGCTGCAAGGATGAGAAGAACAAAATATAGGACTGCCCTTATTTTCTGATAAACAGATGAAACATTACTTATATTATTTAAGGAGGACATGATCATGAGTGAAAAAAGACAAGAATACATAAACAAACTAAAGGCAAAGATTGATGAATGGAACACTGAAATAAGCGATCTGGCACAAAAGGCAGGCCGGGTGAAAGAGGAAAAAAAAGCCGAGTACAAGAAATGGATGGAAACATTGTCCACAAGACGCAAGAATCTTGAAGAAAAGATTGCGGATATGAAGGAAGCAGAAGAAACCTCGTGGGAAGGCCTCAAATACGGTGTTGAATCATCTTGGGAAGCGTTAAAAGAAAAATATGGTGAAGCTAAGTCCATATTTAAGAAAGATATTGAAGACGACAAAAAATGATATTTCAGTGAATCAAAGCAGGAGAAAGCATGATCAGTGCAGAATCCATAGAAAAGGTTCGCAAGAATCTGCTGAACAGGCGGGATGTTCTGGAGAAGATGCGCCGGGAAACAGATGATTCTGGTATCCGCATGAGTGAATCACAGGTTGAGCTTGAAGAGCATGCCCAGCAGGAAAAAATGCAGCAGGTACTTGAAGAGCAGGAAAGAATGATCCGGGATGAGCTTTATCAAATAAATATGGCTTTACAGCGCATTGAAGCGGGTACATTCGGCCTGTGCCTGGAGTGCGGTGAGGAAATTGCTGAAGCAAGGCTGCAGGCCATGCCGGGAACAACTCTTTGTATTGAGTGTGCCAGTGATCATGAGTAATAAGAGGCCCCTGAGTTGAGGTCATCCTCTTATGTTATCTCTTCAATGTCTTTGAAACTATCAGGAGGATTTCTTTAATAATCCATGGGAGCGTCTTTTACCTCTGCAATATCTTTTTGAGCTCTTTCAAGGAGCGGGTATTGATTATGTCTTTTGCCTCCAGCCATCCCCTTCTGACCTGGTCCACCCTAAAGCGCATGAAGTTAAGATCCGACCGGCTGGGGGTATCCCTGGATATGGCAATACGGACTTCATTTCTCTGGCCATTTTACAGTAACGGTCTGACAGATCCAAGTCTGTCCGGATCAGCGATAAGTTCCAGACTGAAAAATTCAAGCTCCCCGGACTTTGTCTCCATACTCCTCTCTAAGCCACCTGAGAAATATAAAAAGAATCAAAATAGCAGCCAGGGCGATGTAAAAGAGGGTGAGATCGAGTTCCATGAATGACCTTCCAAGAACTATGAAAGGAATTCCCTGAGGCCACTGAACAGCTACGTTCATCAAGACACAATAGCTGAATGGCACTCCGGCCAGAGGGAGGGCATAATTCTTCCCTGCGTAAGGAATTCCCGGAATGGCCAGAAACAGAAAGATAAAAGGACCAACGCCTTTTTCAGGCAACTTGGGTATAGGATAGCCCATTTTGTAGAAAAAATTTTTAAGTGGTACGCGCAGCCTGACAGCCAGATAGTAACTAATCAGGGCATGGACAGGGAGAATAAGCATCCAGAGGAGAGCGGCATAAAATATTCCAAATTTGATTCCTCCCATGATGAGAAATACACTGATGGGAAAACCAACCACCGGCAGAATGACCATCAGCGCGATGAACAAGGCCGGGGACATGTTCTGGTCCATAAGGGATAAGGTCTGCCGGAAATATTCGGGACTGACGGCCAGGTAAATACCCGCGGCTAACAGCCCTGCAATCAGAATAATGGAAGCAGTCAATAAAAATTTATTGGACCTGGTCATTGGTTCTGCCTGTTTTTGATATTTTCTTTCTGGACCGCGCGTTTTATAATGTTGGCTCTTTCAGAAAGCAGGGTCCATTCAGTTTTCAGAGACATGAGCAGCCTGTCCCAGGGATCGAGAACATCCTTTTCGGCATACTCATTTCTCCCTTTTATCCGCATTATGTTCTGGAACAATCTTACCAGCTTTTCAGCAGATATTTCCCTGGAGAATTTGTGTGCGGTATCTATGGCTGCCTTTTTCCAGGAACGTGCAGTTTCCGGGTTTTCAAAAAACTCCGTGACAACCCGGGCAAACAGATCTGTGTCGACGTTTTCAGGCAAAAGCCTGCCGTTATAATTATTACTGACTATTTCCCTGGTACCCGAAGCGTCAAGGGCTATCACCGGGACCCCGGCTGCCATGGCTTCAGCCAGGACCATTCCCTGGGTCTCTGTTTTTGAGGAAAAGACAAAAATATCCATTGCCCGGTAAGCAGATGCCAGATCTGGCCCGCTTTGTTTCCCGGCCATGACCAGCCGGTCGGCAAAGCCATTATCCTTGAATATCTTTTTGATGAAATCCTGGCTTGGTCCGGAACCTACTACCAGGAAAAAGGGCTTTGGAGAAATTTTTTTCATGGCTTTGATTATCGCCAGGCTCAGGTATTCCAGGTTCTTTTCCGGAGCAAGCCTGCCCAGATGACCGATGACTGGAACATCAGGAGAGATCCCGTGATCACGGCGGAAATCTTCTCCATGACCTGATTTAAAGAAGTCAATATCAACCCCTGTGGGAATTATCTCAATGGGAGTCTTTACTCCTCTTTGGGAGATAAGATCTGCAATGCTTTTGCTTGGGGCCACCACCTGTGTGCAGAGATTGGCATACCTGGTGGAGAGGAGCACGGCCAGGCGCTTCATAACCTCGGAATCCATTGGAACATAATGAGTATACTTTTCATACAGGGTATGGTGGGTGAAAACCAGGGGCAGGTTTCGACGATAAGCCGCTCTCAAGGCCGCGTCTCCCAACAGATAGGGATGATGGCTGTGAATAATGTCCGGCTGGAAATCGTTTATTTTATTACT
The DNA here is from genome assembly GCA_003566455.1 of Desulfonatronovibrio sp. Taxonomy (GTDB): domain Bacteria; phylum Desulfobacterota; class Desulfovibrionia; order Desulfovibrionales; family Desulfonatronovibrionaceae; genus Desulfonatronovibrio. The sequence goes on along the minus strand of PXDF01000101.1, from coordinate 25,320 downwards.
GATAATGAAAGGAATTGGAATAATTACTGAAAAGTCGCTGCCTTTGAAGTTTTGGATGGCAGGCACCCGGAGTACGTCCTCCTGGTCAATCTGTTTTTCATGATTCCCGGGAAATGTCGGACATACAACCAGGACCCGGTGACCTCGCCTGCGCAGATCCTCTGTAAAATAGGCCACCGATCTGGCCACCCCTCCCACATGGGGCAGATAGGCATTGGTAAACATGCATATGTTCATAATTATAATGCCTCCAAAGTGAACCTTTGCTGATCAGGATCAGCTACCTTGATTTTCTGAAAACCTGGAACGTCTATGATAATGCCGGCCGGCCTGGAAGGAGCATTCGAGAAATCAGTCTTTATGGTAAAGATGCCTTTATTGTTTTGTTTTATCATGCTCACTTCAACCGGTCCAAACAGGGTGCTTGACGGACCAAAACCGACGGACTCTCCGCTCGAAGTCCATTCAGGAAAAATACCTGAACCAAGAATCAAAGTTTCTCTTTCTTCCCTGATAAACAGGTTTCGAATCATCATAATCCATTCTGCTGCAGCCCATCCGTGCTGGCCGTCCCCCATGCAGCCGCCTTGTGTGAGGGGATGGACCGCTTCAGGCCATTGACCGGTGGGACTTGCCATATCCGCAACAGAGCGAAGCAGGTCCATGAAGCGATCGTCTCCGGCTCGAAGCAGGGTCTGGGCAATATCCAGGGTCAGGTAAGCATTGAGTCCTGAATGGATCATATCCTGAAAAAAGGCTCCCTTGTGGAAACAGTTTTTCAACAGGAAATCAGTAGTGTTTTTAATCAAAGGGTCATCCGCAGGGGTGAGCTGGAGCGGGTAGTCCGCCACCATGGACCCGATGGCCCCGGCGTCCATGCGTCTGTATGGAGAAGCTGGAATCCCGCCCTTAGAACGGTGTTCAGGAATAGTGTCTATACTTCTGTAGATGCTTAGTTCAAAACTTTCGGCTTCTGATTCGTATTTATGTTTTTTGTTCCGGGTATCGAAAAGCCCGGCCAGACGGGCGGCCCCGCGAAGCCCGGCCACTCCCCAGAAATCATCCCAGTAGTAATAGTCATTGGGACCAAGATGTTCGGCACTGAATCCGGCCGGCAGGAGGCCCGCGTGCGGACTTTCCGGTTTTTTTCTGACCCGCTTCCTGATAATCCATTCAGCGCCTCTATTCACGGCCTTCATCCAGGCTCGGTTGAAAGAATGATTGGTCATGCGCTGAAATCGGTCCATGATCCAGAGAACCTGTCCGTTGGAATCCCATTCTCCTTTTTGGGAATGAAAATACCCTGTGATTTTCTGGAGGTCCGGAAAGGTATCCAGAAGACGGAAGGCCCGCTCAGTCATGCCTATGGCCATGATCGCGTTGAGCATCATGCAGGCGTCTCGAAACCAGAATCGCCTGTAAGTATACGGGCCGGGCACGACGCTGTCAGCGGAAAGCAAGACCATGGTTCTGACAGCGGCATCGTATAGAAACTGAATTTTTTCATCAGGAACCTGCAAAGACGCCACAGACGACAGGGCATTATCCCATGATTCAATGACAGGTCCCGGAGCAGGACGACAGGAGAAAAATTTTTTCCTGGGCAAATCCATATCCAGGGGAATTTGAACCTGAACAGGGCCGCTTTCATCATCTGAAACCGGAAACAACGCTGCTGAAGTAGCCATTCCAACTCTGCAGGCTGTTTGTCTGGAGCCCTCTGTTTTAATCAGCTGGTGGGTAACGTCTCCGTCATGATAATTGGAAAAAAACACCTTTTCCGGAGTGCTGCCGAATTTGACCGGATTTTTTGCGTTGACCACCCAGCCGGGGTTTTTTTCCTGGTAGAGGACGTTGTCTATGAATTGAATGCCCTCAGGGTTGTATGGCCTGAGGGCGACTGCCAGCCACCCCTTCTCAGGGCATTTTCCGGTAACATTAATGTTCAAAAAAGGCGAACCGTCATTAATGTCCAGACTCACCAGGGACTCCAGTCTCATTTCTTTCTTGCGGGAAATTGTCTGAACCTCGAGATTAGGGGATAAAATCCACTTCTGGATGGTGTTCTGGTTTTTTGAAGGAAACAGGAAGTCTCCATTTTCGGAGATTATCCAAAGGTCTATGGACCATCCGTCGTAATGAGGGGTCACCAGTCCTCTGGGGTCCACAATGGGGTAAAGAGGCAGGTCAGGATGTCCAACCGCGGTCCAGTTGCGATGAGTCAGGTTGATATGGCTGAAGGAAAAGGCTCTTGGCACAAATGAGACGTCCACAGGATTAAACTGGCGTTCCACCCAGTAGGGCCAGACCCAGTCAAGGTTATGCTGGATGGCCTTGTTGATCAGCCCTCTGGCATGAAAGATAATGCCCGCCCGGAGCAATTCAATGGGTTCCTGTACTTCAGACGGTTGGGCAAACTGTCTGAACCTGGCAAGGAAGTTCAACGGATCTATGATCCCGTAAGCCCTTGCCGCACGCTTAACCAAAAATTTCCAAGGTAACCAATATGTTAACATGCTAAATAATCTATGTCTCCAGTTGGAAAAATAATTTGAAAAAAGTGCTTATTTGTTCTGGATTTTGCATCTACTTTACAGTTCTGAATAATGTTAATCCTAAATTTTGTCATGTTATCCATTTTTTTATGGGTTTTTCTGTTGCTCTGTTAGTAAGTCCGTGTCTGTGAGGTGTAAATAATGGCAATCATGTAGATTTTTTGGAAGGGTAAACGGATATGTAACTGGTGAGCAATCTTTGTCTGGTGAGGCTTCCAGCGATGAGTGAAATTTATCGGTAACTATCCACCACAATGCGGGATCATCTTTCTTAAAGGCATGATTATCCTCAGGCCTTTTAAAAAATTCAACAGCAGCTCCTGAGAATGCTTAATAAGATGTTTTTCCTTGCAGAAGACTTCCACGGATTTGACATATTGCCAATAGAGAGTTAAATATATAATTATATAATTTTTTATGCAGGTTATCGAATTACAATGCCCGGTGTAGATTGTTTGCAGGATCGGTTTCAACTTGTTAACCGATCTTTTTGCTGGAACCATTATCCACCAAACTCTTTATTCTCGACTGCTTGCAGAAGCTGTGCAGCATCAGAAGCTAATTTTTCCCGTAAACCCTGCGCTATCGAACAGACAATGGCAGAACATTCAGCAGGGACTTCGTCCTCATAACAGAAATTCAAAAAAATAACCAGCCTCGCTTCAGGGCGAAAGAGAATCGGCAGCGCATGTTCCATGTCCATGTCTTCCGACTCAACGCCTGTCTGCTCAACAAATTGTTTTAATTTACTATATTCGATTCCGGGACAAAGTTACCTGCATTTATTCAAAACAGTTCGCTATACAATGTTTAAAAAAGATCAAAGCACCAAAGAAAAATCAATGAAGGCAACTGCCAGGAAATACGGTGAAGTCCTGTTTGTTGGAATGCCTGCGGATCTGGGTCGTAAAGTGTTTGCCGGCAGGTGGAAGCATCCCTCGCGCCGGTTGAAAAGTTCAGTTAAACGAGCCATTGCAATGCTTCGCCAGGTCTCCAGGCCGCGCGCTATGGTCAGAGTATTGCCGGTCCTGGGTGAACATCCATACTGTTTTTTGAATGATTTCCGTTACCGCGTCAAAAGCCTTCGCATATCGCGGGTACTTAATCTTTGCCATGAGGCCGTGGTTTGTGCGGCAACCCTGGGGCATCAATTTGACGCGGTTTTAGCCGATGATAAGCTTTGCGCCTATGACCGGTTTGTTTTGGACCGGACAGCCTCGGCTGCCATGGAGGCGGTCATGGATGATCTGGAAACAACATTAAGCAAACGCTATTGCGGTCCAGGACAGGCCCTTACCATACGATACAGTCCAGGCTATTGTGACTGGCCGATTCAAGGGCAGCATGAAATATTTGCATTGTTGCCTGCCAAAGAGATTGGAGTCAGCCTGTCCGCATCCTGTTTGATGAAGCCTTGCAAGACAGTGACCGCCATCATGGGGATTGGTGAATCAGCCAGCATCCGGGAAAATGGGATTGTATGCATGCATTGTCAACAGCAAGGATGTCCGCACCGACGCTGCTCACACAGACCAGCATACGCCAGAAAACGATCAGGGGATACAATTGGAAAGGTCCAGACACAGATACAATCTATTGCCAGATGAGGACATCAAAAAAATAGACGCAGCAACCATGGAGGTTTTGTCGCAGGTCGGGTTTGAAGTTCGTTCGCCTGAAGCCCTGGAACTCTTCAAGGGTGTTGCGTGCTCCATTGACAGCGAGCGTCGGACTGTACGTTTAAAGGAGAATGTCATCAGGGACCTCCTTGGCATGGTCCCTCAGACCGTGACCCTTTATGCACGGGACGGGAAGCATGACTGCGTGCTCGGTTCCGGCCGAGTATATTACGGAACCGGGGGAACTGCCCTTGACATGCTGGATTATGAGTCCGGAACTACGCGGCGCGCCGAGCTCAGGGACCTGGAGGATATCGCCAGAGTGGTGCAGGAGATGGACAATGTCGACTTGTTTCTGCTCCCAACCTATCCCAGCGATCTCCCTGTGGAAGATGTAGATGTGCACCGCTTCTACACAGGCCTGAAATATACTGCCAAACACGTTATGGGTGGCGTTTACACCTCCAAAGGGATCAAGGATGTGATTCAGATGGCCGAAGTGGTCGCAGGGTCCAGTTCGGCTCTTAGGGAGCGACCAATTATTTCTATGATAACATGCGGCATCAGCCCGCTTCGTCTGGACAGCAGGTACGGGGCCTATATGATCCAGATAGCCCGGGAAGGTATCCCCCTGGTTGTGCCTGCTGAACCTCTGTGCGGTGCCACTGCCCCTATGTCCCTGGCAGGTACCCTGGTCATTCAGAACTGTGATGCCCTGATTCATGTGATGCTGACTCAACTGGCCAGTCCGGGCTGTCCGGTCATCTATGGATGTGTGGCCTCTTCCACTGATTTGCGCAATCTCAGCTATTTGGGTGCTCCGGTGGAAAGCGGCATGCTCAACGCGGCCGCAGCCCAGTTGACTCAGTATTACCGGATCCCCTGCTATGCCACCGCGGGCATCAGTGATTCCAAAACCCTTGATTTGCAATGCGGTTATGAATCCGCCATAAGTTCGCTGCTGGTCGGGTTGGCAGGAGCCGATTTTATCCACGATGCAGCGGGCCTGATGGAATTCGCCTTAACCATAAGCCTGGAAAAGCTGGTCATGGACAATGAAATCCTGGGTATGGCGAAACGGGTCATTCGGGGGATAGAGGTATCGGAAGAGACGCTGTGTCTGGATGATATTTTCAGGATCGGTCCTGGAGGGAACTTTCTCACCTGCCCCAAAACCCGCAAGTTTATGCGCAGCGAGCATTATCACCCGGTGCTGAGCGATCTGGAACAACGACCTGTCTGGGAATCCAAAGGTGCTTCCACCAGCGCCCAACGTGCCCATCGCATTGTCCTGGACATCCTGGAGAAAAGGCCTGAATTTTTTTTGGACGAGGGAATAAGAAAAAAGATCAGTTCAATTTTTAACATTCGCTTGGAACAGCCGGATTAGATACAAAAACTGGGAGTGTTTCATGATCATCATTGGAGAGCGGGTCAACGCAACCCGCAAAATCATTCGCACGGCTATCCAGGACAAGGATCGAAGCGCCATAGCCGCAGAGATCATCAGTCAGGATCGTGCCGGGGCGGACTATATCGACCTGAACGCAGGCACCGGTTCAGGTGACACTGACCAGGAGAAAAACGACCTTTGCTGGCTGATCGATATTGCCCTGGAATGCACAGAAAAAAAACTGGTACTTGACGCCGCCGGTCCTGAAGTTCTTCAGCATGCAGCAAGCCATCTGAATAACAGACGTGCCTGGATGCTCAATTCCATAAACGGCGAGCTTGAAGGCAGTGCTTTGGCAGTTATCGATCTTGCTTCAGAATTCCAGGCGCCGCTGATTGCTCTGGCCATGGACCAGGATGGGATCCCATCGGAGACAGAGCGGCGTATAGCCATCTGTGAAACCATTACCGAGGCAGCCGAGCGCCGCGGTCTTGACCAGGAACTCTTGTTTTTTGATCCCCTGGTCTTGCCGGTATCCACTGATGTATCTCAAGCAATGGTGACCTTTAAGACCATCGAGGGAATCAAAAGGCGTATACCGGCCGCCAAGACTACCCTGGGCCTTTCCAATATTTCTTACGGACTCAAGAAAAGAACAACCATCAACGCCGCCTTCCTTACAGTAGCCATTTGCTGCGGACTGTTTTCGGCCATCTGCGATCCGGACCGTGGGGAAATCCGGCGGGCCATCGTCCTGGGGGAACTACTTGCCGGCAGAGACCGGTTTTGCCGGAAGTTTTCCAGAGCTTACCGGGAAGGTCTCTTTGGTGAGGCTTAAGGCAGGGAAAGCTATGTTGAATTATCGTAAACACCTGGTTGTTCAGCCGACTGAAAGACTTTCTCCGGGACAGGTTCAGGATATTCACCGGGCTTCCCTGGAATTACTGGATGATCCGGGCATTCGTTGTTCCGGTGACAGGGCGGCATCGATTTTTGACTCCGGAGGATGCACCATCACCCGTGACAACCAGGGGCAAAAAGCGTCTGGATGGCGGGTGAGGATCCCTGAGTCAGTGGTTAGTCAAGCGCTTTTGTCTGTTCCGTCCCAGATAATCCTGGGAGCGAGAGATCCGGAAAACGCTCTATTTTTAGATGGTAAAAATACCGGGGTTTACTTCGGAACCGGTTCAGAGACCAACGTGTTTTTAGACTCACGTCTGGAGAGATTCGTCTCCACTGGAGCGTCCAAGCATTCAGTCATGCTTCCGGTCTATACCGAAGAATCCGGTTCCATCGGCCGGCTCTGTGTTTCAGCCCATTTGGCGGAGCAGCTCTCCCACGTGGATTTTTTCATCCGCAATGTAAACATACAGGCTGCGGGGAATTCATGCGATAACAAGGACGTAAATGTTTTTTTTGCTGCCCTGCTCTATACTACCAAGCACGTCCAGAGCGGGCTGGAAAATATCAACGCCCTGGAGCAGGTGCTCCGCCTGGCCGGGATCGTGGCTGAAGCAGGCCCGTTGGAAAAGTGTTCCGCAGACAAAAGGACTGGCCAGGGCCAGAATACGCGAGCTGACATTGGCAAATTCAGTGATCCCGTTTTCAAAGGGCTCAGCCCGGTATCCTTTATTGCCTGTCCAGTGAAGAGTCCCCTTCAGATGGTGGCTGATACGTCAGACAAGGTTATAGCGATAGCCGAGGCTGGAATGCCTCTGGTCATTTCATCTTCACCTCAGGGAGGGTCCACCGCACCCATCCAGGAAGAAGGGATAGTCGCCCAGATCAATGCCGAGATCTTGGCAGGGGTGATCCTGACGCAGCTGGTCCGTCCCGGCACACCGGTGCTCTACGGAGCAGTTCCTGTAAGGGCCCGCCTGGATAACCTGCATGATTTCTATGGTGCCCCGGAATTTATTCACTACAATGTCGATTGCGTGCAGATGGCCCGGCATTACGAGATCCCATGCTATTCCACAGCAGGCGCAGGCGATGCCAGGCGTCCCGGCATGCAGTCCACCATTGAAAAGCTGCCGGCGTACCTTTCTGTGGCAGGGTCCGGGGCCCAGTATATCCATTACGCATTCGGTCTCCTGGACCGGACCAACATATTTTCTCCGCTTCAGGCAGTACTGGATAATGCGGCCGTCGGCCTGGTCAAGGATATACTCCGCCCCTGTGTATTTACAGGGGATGATGTGCAGGACGCCGTGCAGGAAATACGCAAGGTTACCGGAAAGTCTGGATTTTTTGCCAGGGGAGTGCGCAGGCAGCTGCGAAGGGGTGTTGTTTCCGATGCTTATGAACTGGTGGGTCAGGGGAATGCGGATCAGGTTCTGGAAAATGCGCAAAATAAATTGAATGATCTGTATCAATCCCCGGGGAAGAGACTCGACCAGGATACGGTGGACAGGATCTACCGGTCTGTGCCGGGCCTGGCGGATCGACGAGAATTTGATATATTCAAACAAGGAGGAAAAGAGTGAACCAGGAAAGCAGTCTGGACAGAATAAGACATTCTATTGTTATGGGTCATGTGGACGAGAACGACGAGGGCTTTGACGGAACCATGGAGGGCGAGCCCGGGACCGTTGACCTGGTCAGAGAGGCGCTTGATGTCGACGTTAATCCGCAGGAAATACTGAACATTTTCAACGAGTCCATGGAAGAGGTGGGAAAACTCTTTGAGTCCGGAAAGTACCTGCTTCCGGATATGCTTGCCAGTGCCGAGTGTGTCGGGAACGCCATGGACATTCTTGAACCCCATCTGGTGGGCAAACAGGAGAATCAGAAAGGAAAATTCCTCATAGCTACGGTCAAGGGAGACCTGCATGACATCGGCAAGAATATTGTCTCAACCATTCTCAAGGGTGCCGGGTATCAGGTGAAGGATCTGGGAATCGATGTTTCAGTGAATGATATTGTTGCCGCAGTCAAGGAATTTAAGCCCGATTTTCTCGGCCTGTCTGCGCTTCTGACCACAACCATGACAGAGATGGAAGCAGTGATCAAAAAGCTCAAGGAAGCGGGTATAAACGACGTTAAGGTGCTTATCGGAGGGGCTCCGACTTCCGAGGAATTCGCCTTAAAAATCGGAGCTGACGGTTATTGCCGCGATGCCCTGCATGCGGTGGCCAAGCTTGAACAGATGCAGGACGCCTTATCAGGGCGTTGAAAATCTCCCAATTGCTTCGTCGCGTCCAAAACTTCAAACTCTCACGTATGTCTAAATACGCATCGACCTTGAACTTTTTTTGCTCCTTGCACTTGGAATTTTTGAACGCCCTGCTCAATAGGGACTTTTTCAGGCTGTTATAGAGACGAGATAAGGATCAGCTTATGAAACTTAAGCATCAACCCCTGGAAATGATGACTACAAAAGAAAAAGAACGTATTCATGCGTCATCTTGTTTTGTTCTCGACCAGGCCGGACTCAGAGTTAAGAATGCCCGGATCATTGATGCGCTTGTAGCGTGCGGAGCCATTTATGAGAACGGGCGGATAAGCGTCCCGCAATCCATGGTGGAAAACGCTCTGGAATCTGTTCCAGGAACTATCCGATTCCGCGCTCCTGACCCGGACCGTTCATTCACGGTGGACGCGGCAGGCAAAGATGTGTTTCTGGGTACCGGCGGACAGGCTCTTTATGTATTGCGATCCAACAGGGGGGTGTGGACCAGGCAACCGGCCGGATGCAGAGACTTGGAGGAAATTGTCTCCCTTTGCCAACGATTGTCCAAGGTGGATTTTATTACAAGACCTATGGAGTGCGACGTGGCTCTGGACAGGATGGACGAGGAAAAGGCAAGGATCTTTGCCTCAAACACTACCAAGCCCATGAACCTGGCCAACCTGATCGATCCCGGCAAGCTTTCAAAGGTAATAGAGATCGTGGGCGACCCTGCGTATCTTTCATTTATTGTTTGTCTGGTTACAAGTCCGCTTGCCGTGGATGATACGGCGGCGGATAAACTCCTGGCCATTTCCGGACAGGGTATACCTGTGTGCATATCGAGCTGCTCCCAGGCAGGAACCACTGCTCCCCTGTCCGAGGTCGGCGAAATGATCCAGCTCAACGCCGAGGTGCTATTCGGGATCGTACTTGTCCAAGCCGTGAACCCCGGTGCTCCGGTGCTTTACAGGGGCATCCCCATTACGGCCGACCTTTTGAGCGATGGATCACCCCGGTGGTGCCAACCTGAGAGCATCCGAAGAGTCGCCCTGGCCGCTGAAATGTGTCGGTATTACGGTGTACCCTGCTGCGGCACGGCAGGTGTTTCCGATGAGCCCGTGCCCTCGGTCCAGGCGGTCTCCGAGAAGGCGGTAAGCTTGACCTATCAGGTTGCTGCAGGTGCACAGTACATCAACAGCGCATTTGGAATGCTGGACAGGATTATGAGCGTGGCACCGGAGCAGTACGTCATAGACAATATGATTGCGGCTTTGGTTGAATCGGAGCTCGGCAAGGCGCAGGCCTTTGATGAAAGAGGCGTTGCAGATGCGGCCGTGGCCGCGGCTAAGGAGGCCATGGTCCGGTTAGGAGTGGAGGTTGATGAGCTTATGGACAGGGAGCTGAGGTCCAGGGTTGCTTTTGTTAACACACGTAAGGAAGAGTATTCCAAGGAGTCGATGGACAGCCAGCAGACTTTTATCTGTTCGGCCGTTGAAAGTCCGTCCAGCAGCTTAGTGTTCATGAAGGGCGCCAGGAAAGGATTGCGAGCCGGCTGGCTGTATATTGGAAAGCGAATTGAGGCTCCGCTGGATATATCCGGGCTGGAATCTAAACAGGAGTTGGCATAATGAGTCAATTCCCTGAAAAATTAAACCTTGACCAGGAGCGGATAGAAGAGCTTGTCAGGAAGGCATTCATTTCTTTACTCTTAATCGCTCCAAGTCCACTCTTGAGATCTATAGAAATCTCGGTCTGGTTAATCCGGACAGGTTGGAGATTGTTTCCACACATTTCTGAGCCATAAGTGATACTTTACCTCCGGGCCTGCCAGGCCCCGGCAGCATGGCCCTGGACATGCCGGCCGAGAGGCAAGTACAGGCCCTACAGGGTACCAATAAATATTCAAACCGAAAAAAAGAGGGAAATTGTGTCTGGAATAGCCGGCATCATTGGAAACGGAGCAAAAATTGATAAGCTGGGCAGCATGCTTGAGGCCATTTGTCACAGGGGGCCTGGGCGCTGTAAGCGAACTGCCCTGGTCCAAGGCGTGGTCGGATCAGTGGAAATGGGTTTTTTCCCCCCGGAACCTGATGGTGAGAAGAACTCCGCGCCCGTGGTACTTCTGGACGGCTCGCTTTACAATGACGGTTCCGAGTCGGATACTTCTTTGGTCAGAGGGTTGTACCGTCGTCTTGGCAAGAAAAGTTTTTCCAATTTGGATGGGAGCTTTGCCTGTGCCATCGTGGACAAGGACGAGACCATACTGGCGCGTGACGCTGTGGGCGCCCGGCCCGTTATGTACGGGACCGGTCCGGACAAGACCTTTTATTTCGCTTCCGAGGCCAAGGCCCTGCGTGAACACCTGGACGAGGTTCATGAGCTTATGCCCGGCCACATTTTTTCCACGGTGGAAGGCCTTCAGCCTTTTTCCCCTTTTGCTTCGCAGGTACCCGATTTTGACAGTCCTGAAGAAGCAGCCCGGGTGCTTCGGGAATTGATTATCAGGGCCGTGGAAAAGGCTGTTTCCACCGGCCCTATAATGGGGGTTTCATTGAGCGGAGGACTGGACAGCTCTATTATTCTGGCCGTGGCTCGGGAATTCAATCCCGACCTGAAGGCCTTCAGCGCCACCATCAAAGAACATCCTGGCGAAGATCTGGAATACGCCAGGCTTATGGCTGACCGTTCAGGGATCAAGCTTTATACTTATGCACTGGACAACGAGGATATTGTCCTGGCCATTCCAAAGGCTGTCTGGCATCTTGAGTCTTTTGACGAGGATTGCGTTTCAGGATTTATAGCCAATTATTATACTTCCAGGCTTGCTTCGGAGTACACCGATTGCGTTCTGGTCGGTGAAGGAGCAGATGAGCTGTTCGGGGGATATTTTCGGGAATTCAGGGATATAGCAGAAACAGATGAAAAGGAAAGGGTGGCCCGGAAACTGGTGGACATAGCCTACAACACGGCCCTTCGACGGCTGGACCGGGCCTGGACCGCGAATTCCGTTGACTACCGGGCGCCCTTCCTGGATCCGGCAGTTGTGGCCTTCAGCGAAAAAATCCCCCTTGACCTCAAGGTCTATATTGGTGAGCGTCCTGTAGAAAAATGGATCCTAAGGGAAGCGTTCCGCGACATGTTGCCCGGGGAAATCGCTGATCGCCCCAAGCTGCGTTTTGCCCGGGGTGTAGGCGTTGATTCGCTTATGGACCAGGCGATCGCAGGAAAGGTATCATCCGGTGATTTTGAGGCCTGCAGGAAAACTGAGCAGGGGCTCATGCTCGGATCCCCCAAGGAACTATATTTTTACAGACTGTTCAGAAAGTATTTCCCCAAAGGCTATGAAAAACTGACGGTCAGGTGGGATCCATTCAAATGATCAGGCTTTGAGTCTGGTACTGTTGGATATCAAAAAAGTTAACTCGTGATTCTTCACATGAAAAGAAGATGTGTAATATTGATTCTCTCTGTTATAATAGGTTTGATGGCCGCAGTGTATCTTTGGGCGCACGAAGCTGGTCAGTCCAGGCATCAAACTCCAGGCTGTATTAATGATAAAGCTCAAGGACCTAATCAAGCAGTGGACATATCCCTGGCACTGCCCGCCAATAAAAAATAAACGCGATCAAGGCCTTACCTCAACTCCCTGTTTCATTTCTACTTTTGCTTAACGGCAAAGGTTGACAGACGGTTATAAGCCATTACAAAGCGTTAAACTCCCTGCTTAAGGGAGACACTATAGACTGGCCCTGGGACTTTGTTTTTCCGGGGCCTTTCATAATTTTTAACCCTCTTCACCTGCCAGGCAGATACGAACTTGCAGGTATTCATAAAATCTTTCTTAATCCCCTGACCAATTTTTAAGGGGGACTTCATTTTTTTGACACAACGCGATTATATTCTATTGATAAAAATATAACCGTTTTTCCCGTATCATGCTTCAGTATCCAGGTATTTTCTGCGGATCAGCCTCCAGGCCACCACAAAAAAAGCAGTAAGAGGAATTGCCAGGATCATGCCCAGGATACCGTTTAACGCTTTGCCCCAGAAAAAGATGGATATGATGATGGCTAATGGGTGCAGCCCGGTGCTGCGCCCCATGATTTTCGGGGTCAGCACATAGCTTTCCAGAAGCTGGACAACAATAAAAATACCCAGAACCAACAACACAAGTAAGAGTCCTCCTCCATCCTGAATAAAGGCAAGGGGCAGGACCGTGAGCAGTCCCAGAATGCTTCCCAGGTAAGGAATGATATTTAACAGACCAACCATGATTCCCAGAAAGGCGCCGAACTTTAAATTAACAATTGAGAACCCGATGGCCATAAGGATTCCCATAATAAGACCGATAAGTATCTGCCCTCGGAAAAAAGCGACCATAATCCGGGCGAACTCTTCTGCCAGAAATGCAATGTCTTCTCGGATTTTATCAGGGATAAAAGAGAGTTCGTCTTTGAGAACGCGGACAGGGCTCTGATCAGCAAGAAGGAAAAAGAACAGATAGATGGGAATGATCAAAAAGCCGGCGATTATTGTGAATGTTTGTAAAATAAACTCACCCACCGTGCTCAGGGCGGGCATTGAAGTTTCAAGAATTTCCCGGAAATGTCTGGAAATATTTCCCAAATGCTCCTTAAAAGCGTCAGTGCTCAGGTAATTATTAATCCAATCAGGGCTGACCGGGAAAATACGCGCCAGGAAGTTTGAAAACCTGTCCAGAAGAGTGGGAAGGTATTCAATGAATGATCCGGCCTGGCGAATAATCACGGGCAGGATCAACGCGGCAAGCGCCAGGATAAAAATCAGAGCCAAAGTGTAGAGAAGAATGATAGCACCTGCTCGGCCTGTCTTGAGCCTGAGCTGAAACCACAAAACAACTGGGCGCAGCAAAAGGGCCAGAATGCCGGCAACAGCCAGAGGCCACAGGATATCAGACAGATAACCAACGGCCCAGCGAAGAGACAAAAACACGCCCAGAAAAAAAGCTCCCATCAGGTTAAGGGCCAGGATGACAAGGGCCAAACTGATAAAGCGCTGCTGCAGAGGGCTCATAAAGTTGTGATTATTTCTGTTGGTCATTTTTATTCCAGGTAATTAACTGATTCAGCTTCTGCGCTGTTTCGTCAAAAATTCCTGCTTCACTGGGCTCCCAATGGCCAGGTCATGAAAAAACGTGTTTGTTATATCCGGCTGTCACCCCTGGGCAGGGTAATGAAACAGATCACTCCATCTTCAATAGCCTGAAGACTGACCTTGCCTTTAATTTTCTGGACAACCGCCCTGGCAATGGGCAGCCCCATGCCGGTACCCGTAGCCTTGGTGGAATAAAACGGAGTAAATAAGGTTTCAGTCTCCTCAGGATTGGTAATCTTTCCAGTGTTGAAAATTTCCACCAGGGCGAACCTCGGCGTGCCAGGATCCAGGGAAGTCTGGATGCTTATGACCGGATTGAGGAGATCCACGGACTCAAAAGCGTTCTCCAGGAGATGCTTGAAGAGAAGATGAATTTCTCTGGGATTGCCCAGTACCTCAATGTCCGCGTCAGCAAATCCCATCTGCAGATTGAGATTTTTCAACTCCTTCTTTTTCAGGCATTCTTCCACGGACCTTTTCAATTGCTCATGTAAAGAAGAAACAGACCATTGTGAGGTCGAATGAAAAATTTCATTGAAAATACTTACGTCCGACAGCATCTTTTCCATGCGCCTGGATTCGTCCAGGACAGTCTCATAAGTTTGTGAGGCAGTCTCATGAGACACCTGGTCTCTGCGCATGAGCCGCATCATGCTGGCCCCGATTACCATAATAGGGTTTCTGATCTGGTGGGTTATCCCCTTTATGACTTCGCTGTCACATTGAAAGGTGCTGGTTACAAAAGCATCGGTCTCGATGAGGAGACAAAGGTCAAGCAGTTTTTCTACGGCATTATCAACTGAAGACCTTTCATCAGGGGTCACGTGTTTTTCTACAATATCCTTGCAGAATCCTCTGGCCAGACAGTATCCCAGGTTGACAAATCTGTGATCCAGGTTGATGCGGACATGTGTCTGACCGCTTTTCCACATCCTGTCCATAAATTTTTGATCAATTGGACTTGAGAACAACCGCGCGAACCAGTTCATCCATACTTTCTGCAGTTGCCCGGGATAGTCCTGGACTTCAAGGTATGGCCTGGTCTGGCCGATATTGCTGAAGACTTTTTCAAAGTAAGCAGCAAATTTTTCTTTATGCGAAGCAAACAAGTTTGCGTGCCTGTGTAAATTGTCCAGGGCCTTTTGATCCAGTCCTACCTGTTCCTTGAAAAACATAAGCCGGTCATATGGAACACTGTTAATCATAATGCTGCTCGATTCATCTTCTTTTCATGATTTTTTGCTTGTATTCCGCCACATGTTTCAGGTACAAGCCTTGCTGTCTCATTCATGGACAAAAATTATTTTGTCAGGTACTATGCCCAAGTCAATAGTTTGAAAACACATGATTTTCAAGTTGTTGTTAAATGAAAATTATAAGCTGATTCATTGCGGAGGATGAAGACTCATCAAATTAACCCGATTTATTGATAAGTTATGATTTTTTCACTTTTGAGGCTGACCAGACAGGCTGTATACAATTACTTCAGTCAGGAGGAGATGAAATACTCCTGGAAAACAGATGTCAGAGAATATCTTGATGAGCAGGGAAATCTCCATCCTTGTATTACAAGATCATCCATAATTATTGCCGGATACTTCGGTCGTATTATTTCAGCCGCCACCCGCCAGGCCACTTTTGGCCCATTCTGTACCGGAATAAAATGCAGGAGAAGACCCCGCAGTAAACCCTGCCCTGGAAGAATTGAAATAATCTATGTTGATCATCTGGGCGATGGAAGCATTTTCTGGCATTGCCCTGAATGCGGCGATAAGGGAAGGATTTATGGATGGGTTGGTTCCTGCTGGGATGAAATGGAAACCGCAAACAACCTGACTGGAATTAAAAGCCGGGCAATGTATTAGTCAGGTACTCTATCCCCCTGAAATTACTTCCTTTAAAAACTGCCTGCTTTTCTTTATAGTTCTAAAAGCAATTAACTGTTGACTTTCAGTCTGGACATACATTATGCGCTTTTGAGTTGTGTGGTGAGGTGATGATTTTTTTGATCCAATTTTATTTATCGAGGTTTGACCAATAAGATGGACCTTCCGAGTACTCGATCAGCAAATTGTTTTTTTTATTTTTGTTCAATCTTTTCAACTGATGTCTTAATCTTTATGCCCCTGCGGCCAGCTTCAGTGACTGACCAGAGCCTGATCTAATTGGTCTTGTCCGCCTTTGCCGCCCCCGGGGGCTGAAGTAAAGGAGACGGGCCATGACAGACAAGATCCTTCTGGAAGAGCAAGATATCCTCAATGCCGCTCTTGCCGGTGATTATTCAAGCAGCAAATCACTCATTACCAAACTAGACCATTATCTCCTTTCAGATGACAGGGAGCTTCTGCGTGAATTCTTCATGCGCCTTCACCCGGCTGACTCAGCCCAGGTTCTGGAGCTTTTTACGGCTGAAAAGGCCTGCGCTTTAATTAAATTTCTGGATATTGAAGATCAGGCCAGGATATTCAATTATCTGCCGGCCAACTTTGAAGCTCAGATGGCTCAGATACTCGGGAGAAAGGAACTGGCCAAAATCGTCAGCGCCATGTCCCATGATGAACGGGCCGACCTCTTCAACAGACTTTCCCCGGATCAACAGGAAGAAATCCTCCCTGCCCTGGCTCAGGCTGAAAGAGAAGACATAAGAAAGCTGGCTTCCTATCCGGAAGATACAGCCGGTTCAGTAATGACTTCAGACTATTGCGCTCTGCAACCCGATATTACAGCCAGGGAAGCAATAGATAAACTCCGGCGTGAGGCACCTGACAAGGAAACCATATATCAGTCCTTTGTAATCGATTCTCAGAGAAAACTTCTGGGAGTAGTGTCATTAAGGGAGCTTCTGGTGGCATCTCCCGGGGTTAAGGTCAAAGATATCATGAACACTCAGCCTATTTTCGGCCGGGCCGAGGACGAGTCTGAGGATATAGCCGACATCATGGCCAAATACGACCTCATGGCCCTGCCTATCATCAATGGAAACGACAAACTCGTGGGGATTGTTACCTTTGATGATGTGCATGATATCATTGAAGAAGAAGCTACAGAAGACTTCCATAAAATGGGATCCATCTCTGGACATGGTGAAAGCATAACCGGTATTAATTTCCTTCAGGTCAGTCCATGGCTGCTTATTCAAAAACGTCTGCCATGGCTTTTGGCCCTGGTTTTTGTAAATCTTCTGTCCGGTGCCGGGATAGCTTTTTTTGAAGACACGATTCAGGCTGTTGTAGCCCTGGTGTTCTTTCTGCCCCTGCTCATCGCCAGCGGCGGAAACGCTGGTGCCCAGTCAGCTACGCTTATGGTCCGGGCTATTGCCACTGGTGATGTTCAGACCAAAGACTGGGTAAGGCTTCTTGGAAGGGAAGTGGGAATCGCCATGTTTCTGGGAGTTGGCATGGCCCTGGCGGTTTCCTTCATTGGTGTTTTCAGGGCCGGCCCTGAAGTAGCTGTTGTAGTCGCCCTGACCATGATGGCAGTTGTTCTTTTTGGAAGTCTGGTGGGTTGTCTTCTTCCTTTTCTATTAACAAAATTCAATCTGGACCCGGCCACGGCCAGTGCTCCACTTATCACTTCCATAGCGGATGTCGGCGGAATACTTATATACTTCAGCATTGCCACATGGCTTCTGGGCATTCATTCCTCGATGTGATAAAATTTTTTATTATTATTCAGTCTCAGAATTTACCAAGTAAAAGTTTGACAAAAAAATATGATTTAGGGCATAATACTTTAATATGTTAGTGGACGGTTCATGAATCAACATTGAAACCAAATTGTTTTCAGGAGGTATTATTATGACTGGCAAAAAACTTTTTATCACACTGGCTGTAATCTTGGGTCTGGCCTTATCAGCTCCACAGGCCAAGGCCAAACAGGACATACTGTTCGGGGGAGCTTCCATTGTGGGAGTTTACTACCAGGTGGCCCTGCAGCTCAGCAACATAATGAACAAACATCAAGGCGATAAATACAACTTTATTGGCCGTCCCACAGGTGGTTCTGTTTTCAATATCAACGCCCTGGAAAGAGGAGCTTTTGATTTTGGAGTAGCCCAGTCCGATCGCAACTGGCAGGCCTACAACGGTGCTGCTGAATGGGAAGGAAAACCAATCACTTCTCTGCGCAGCCTGTTCAGCATGCATCCTGAGACAGTTATGCTGGTGGCCCGCAAGGATACCGGAATTGAAAAAGTTGAAGACATCAAGGGCAAAAGAGTCAATATCGGCAATCCTGGATCAGGACAGCGCGGCAACGCCACTGATGTTCTGCGCATCTACGGGATTGACCCGGCCAGCGATTTCAGGGCTGAGGGGCTGCAGCATCACGAAGCAGCCAGGGCCCTTGTGGACCGCAATATTGACGCCTTCTTTTACACCATCGGCAACCCCAGTGCGGCCATTGAAGAACCGGCCACATCCGTTGATATCCGCATGGTCCATCTAAATCATCCTGGAATCAAGGAAATGGTTGAGGAAAAGCCCTACTATATCATGACCACAATCCCGGGCGGCATGTACCGCGGCGTGGATGAAGACATTGAAACTTACGCTGTAACAGCCACCGTTGTCACCAGTGAAAACGTTGCTGATGACGTGGTTTATGACCTGGTCAAAACAGTATTTGAAAACCTTGATGAAGTCAGGGCAGCTCACGCCTCATTCCGTAACCTGAAGGTGGAAGAGATGCTGCAGGGTCTTTCAGCTCCCCTGCATCCAGGCGCTGAAAAATATTACAAGGAACAGGGCTGGATGTAGTCTGATATCTTTTCCGGTGTCCGGGTATCCGGACACCGGAATTCTTCACTGCGTTATCGGACAAGTTTAAGGTTGGCTCAATCTTGGGTAAAAGATTGGACCAACCTTAAACTTGCAAGGTGGATCCTCCTGGAATGTTTTGAACAATCAGTCAATTCTTACTCAAGTCCAAAAACAGCACTATGACTGAGGCTAATTATGCAAGAAAATCAGAGTAAGCCTGAACTGGAAAATCCAGAAGATCATCCGTCAAGAAAGGAATCCACCAGACAAGCCGCCCAGGACATCGTAATGATGACCGAGGCAGGGGCTCGTGATCCCAAAAATATAATCATGAAGTCCCTGATAATCTTCATCTGCCTTGCCTGGTCTTTATTTCAGCTGAAGATTGCCTATGATCCCATCAACTCTCACATTGCCAGGGCCTGGCATCTGGCTTTTGCCCTGACCCTGGCTTTTCTGGCCTATCCCGCGTATAAACAGCAGAGTCCTCCCATCTGGGTCAACTGGACCGCGAAGATCATTCCTTCATTTGCCCGTAAATCCAACCGTAAATACATACCTTTTTACGATCTGATCTTTGCCGCGCTTGGAGCCATTACAGCCCTGTATATCGTGTGGGACTACGATAATCTGATATACAGACAGGGAATGCCCAACATGACTGATATTATCATGGGAACTATCCTGATAATTCTGCTTCTGGAAGCCGCCAGAAGATCCCTTGGACCTGCCCTGGCTATTCTTGCCATGATTTTTCTCTTATACAATTTTATCGGTCCGTATCTGCCCGAGGTTATCAGGCACAGAGGCCTTCCCCTGGATTTTATGATCAGTGATATGTACCTGACTACCACTGGCATATTTGGGGTGCCCCTGGGTGTATCTGTGGGGTTTGTATTTTTATTTGTTCTTTTCGGAGCTCTGCTGGATAAGGCCGGAGGGGGCAAGTATTTTATTGACGTGGCCTTTTCAGTTCTGGGGAATTACAAGGGAGGGCCGGCCAAGGCCGCGGTCCTGGCCTCTGGTCTGACAGGCATGGTCTCAGGTTCGTCCATTGCCAATACAGTAACCACCGGGACCTTTACCATTCCCCTGATGAAAAGAGTCGGCTTCCCGCCACATAAGGCTGCGGCTGTTGAAGTAGCCGCTTCTACCAATGGACAGCTCATGCCTCCAATTATGGGCGCTGCCGCCTTTATCATGGCTGAAATAATCGGCATGCCCTACCTTGATGTAATCAGAGCGGCCCTGATCCCGGCTCTGTTATCGTATCTTACGCTGTTTTATGTTGTTCATTTAGAAGCATTGAAACTGGGGCTTAAAGCCATAGCTAAAGATGAACTGCCCAAATTCTTAAAAACCTTTCTGCGCGGTTGCCATTTTATCATTCCCCTTGGATTCCTTATATTCTACCTGGTCATACTGAGGCGCTCCCCTGTGGCCTCAGCCTTGATGGCCATCCAGTCCCTTCTTATAATAATGTTCGTTCAGAGGCCCATAATCGCCTTCTTAAGCCTGGGTGTCCACAAAAGAGCCGGTACCCTGGATCCCGATATCAACCTGGGCTCCTTTCTTGGCTATGCCTTCGTGGAAGGTCTCAGGGACATCTGGAACGGTCTTATAAGCGGCGCCAGAAACATGATCTCGGTGGGGGTGGCAACAGCCGCTGCCGGTATAATCGTCGGGGTTGTGACCATAACCGGTCTTGTGGGAAGATTTATCAATCTTATTGACACCCTGGCCATGGGCAACATCAGCCTTATGCTTGTATTAACTGCCATGACCAGCCTTATTCTGGGCATGGGAATGCCCACCACAGCCAACTATATAATCATGGCCACACTGACCGCTCCGGTTATTGTACATCTTGGAACCGACGCTGGTCTGGTCTTTCCTTTGATCGCTGCTCATCTGTTTGTATTCTATTTTGGAATACTGGCCGATGACACTCCGCCGGTTGGACTAGCTGCTTACGCGGGTGCGGCCATTGCCAGGACAGATCCCATTAAGACCGGCATCCAGGGATTTACCTATGACCTGCGCACAGCTATTTTACCCTTTATTTTCATTTTCAACACCGAACTGCTCATGATAAGCGGGGTCACAGACTCGGGAATGCCCATCTGGATTGACAGCTATTTTCAGATATCATGGATTTTCTTTTCCGGTCTCATTGCCATGTTCTCCTTTGCCTCGGCCCTTCAGGGCTTTATGGTGACTAAATGTTCCTGGCTCTTGCGTCTGGTCCTTCTTTTGAATACAGTGACCGTCCTCAGGCCGGGGGTACTCGAATCTTATGTTCCCATGGGAAGGTTCGGCCTCCAATTGACAGGCGTTTTGATTTATTTCGGGATTTTCTTTTTTCAGCTTTACAGAGACAAGAAACTTAAACTGATTTTCAAGAAAAGTTAGATTTTTTGGAGGAAAAAATACATGTTTAAACACATTCTGATTCCCATTGATCTGCAAGAGGAAGATGAACGTCCGCGCACCATGGCTCTTCACAAGGCCATTGAACTGTGCAGGGTTTATGATGCCCAGCTCCACGTACTCACAGTAGTTCCCGATGTAGGCATGCCCATTGTGGGTTATTACTTTCCCACTGAAACAGAGGATAAAATTGTTGAAGAATCTGAACGTTTTCTACACGAACTGGTGAACAAAAACATACCCGACGACATAGATGTTCAACACCTGGTAGCACAGGGAACTGTATACAAACGAATCCTTAAAATGGCTGAAAAAGTCAATGCTGACCTGATAATCATGCCCGCCCAGCAGATGAAGCTTCAGGACTACCTGATCGGCTCCAACGCCTCCAGGGTGGTCCGCTATGCCAAGTGCTCAGTACTTGTGGTTCGCGGTGATTTTGATGACCAGTTTATCTGTGTAAGTAAAGTAAAATAGATCCCCATGTCTTTTGGAAACCCATAAGAGCTCCTTTTGCCCCGCGGGGCAAAAGGAGCTCTTATGGGTTAATCTATCATAACACACGTCTTCATCTTTTTGTAAATAATCTGTCATGAGATTGTAATATTTTTACAGTAAACCGTGTATTGGAAGGCGGTGTTAAAAAATTGCGCGATAAAGGATGGCAGCCATGGACAAGACACAAAAAATTCTGTTTCTTTGCACGGGAAATTCCTGCCGCAGCCAGATGGCTGAAGCATGGACCAATCATCTGCAAAGGGATTTATTCAAGGCTTATTCAGCAGGAGTGCTTAAAACAAGGGTTGATCCCAGGGCCATCAAGGTCATGGGCGAGGAGGGCATAGACATTTCCGGCAATTCTTCAAAACTTGTTGACGAACTCTCCCATTTAGAACCTGACTATGTGATTACCCTTTGTGATCACGCCCAGGAAAGCTGTCCCTTTTTTCCGGGTCCCGTCAAAAAAATACACAAAAGCTTTGACGATCCCCCTGCCCTTGCCCTGAAAACTTCAAGCGAGGAAGAGGCTCTTGGTCATTACCGAAGAGTCAGGGATGAAATTAAACAATTTGTTCTTGATCTTCCGAGAATAATTAAATCTTGAAAACAAATTCAGCAGAATTTTTGCAAAGAACATACAGGCGCATCAAGACTTACCAGCCGGCCAGATTGCTAAAATGCCCATATAAGCAAAGACAGGCTATTTCCCCCAGAACCTGCTTATCTTATCCTCATTCAAGTCCAGATAATTTTTGACCTGGTCAGGAACCAGCCACTGAACACTCTTTCCAGCCAGCCATCTGGATCTGATCATGCTTGAGCTGACGTCAATTCTTGGAACGGATAAGTAGCTGATCTGTCTGCCCTGGTTGATCTGCCACATTCCCTTGGCCTGCTTTTGAGCGTCCCAGAAGCTGGATATGAAATCATCAAGGGTTTTCCCGTCGTCGCCTTCTCTGCTTACAACAATCAGATCGCTCAGATACCCGATCTCCCTGCCCTTGTACCATTTGGGCATGGACAGAAGATCACTGTCACCCATGATGAAAACAAATTGTTCATCAGGGTTTTCCCTGGTCAATGTCTGCAGGGTATCAAAGGTAAATGATGGACCGGACCTCTCTTTTTCCAGATAATTCACGCTTATTCCTGAAAAGTTTTCAATTGAAGCCTCAATCATGGCGCTGCGCGTTTCAAAGGGCAGTATGGTTTTAATGTCCTTGTGCGGAGGAATGTATGCAGGGACAATTTGAACCCTGTTCAGAGAGGTCTGTTCCAGGATTTCCACACACAACCTCAAATGTCCGATGTGCAGAGGATTAAAACTCCCTCCCAGAAGGCCTGTTCTGGGAATATTTTTAGAACTGCCTGATTCCATTTACAACATCAAAACCTTATTCAAAGCCTGAATTTTGTCACGGACCAGGGCGGCCTTTTCAAATTCCAGCTCTCTGGCCAATACCCTCATCTCCCTGTCCAGCTTTTTAATTTCCTTTTCCAGTCTGTTCTTATCTGTACCATAGGCCATAATCTCTTCCGCTGCCAGACCCTGATTTTCCGGTTTTTCATGCAGGTGCAGATCATAAAGGGCGTTAGCGCCTTTTTTGATGATGGTGGCGGGGATAATATCATGATCCCTGTTGAATTGAATCTGCCTGTCTCTTCTGCGGTTCGTCTCATCCATGGCCCTGCGCATGGATCCGGTTATCTGGTCCGCGTACATTATAACCCGTCCGGAAACATTTCGCGACGCCCTGCCAAAAGTCTGGATCAGGGATCTGAAGGAACGCAGAAAACCCTCCTTATCCGCGTCCAGAATGGCTACAAGGGATACCTCGGGGATATCCAGTCCTTCACGCAAAAGATTAATCCCCACCAGGACAAAAAATTCACCGCCGCGCAAAGCCTGAATAATGGCCACCCTTTCCAGGGTATCAATATCCGAGTGCAGATACCTGGATTTTACGCCCCGGTCCTGGACGTAATCGGTAAGATCTTCAGCCATTCTCTTGGTCAGAGTAGTAACCAGGACCCTCTGGTCATTGTTCTGTCTTTTGAGGCATTCATTTAACAGGTCATCCATCTGGCCTTTTGTGGGGCGGACCTCCACCTCCGGGTCAACCAGGCCTGTGGGCCGGATAATCTGCTCCACCACTATGCCCTGGGAACGATCAATTTCCCAGTCACCAGGGGTTGCTGAAACAAAAACCGTCTGGCCCATACGCTCAAGAAATTCATCAAAGCTTAAGGGCCTGTTATCCAAAGCGGAAGGAAGCCGGAAGCCATAATCCACCAGGGTCTTTTTCCTGGAAATATCCCCGTTGTACATGCCTCCAACCTGAGAAACAGAAATATGGGACTCATCCATGAACAGCAGATAGTCTTCAGGAAAATAATCAAGCAGACAGGAAGGCGGCTGACCCTTTTTTCTGCCATCCAGGTGTCTGGAATAATTTTCAATGCCGTTGCAGTAACCCATCTCCTGGATCATTTCCAGGTCCAGCTGGGTTTTTTGTTCCAGTCTCTGGGCTTCCACCAGCTTGTTGTTCTTTTCAAACCAGGTCAGCCTGTGCCGGAGTTCCTCCCGGATATCGTCCATGGCCCTTTCCAGGTTGTTCTGATCTGAAACATAGTGGCTTCCCGGATAGATGATGGTTTTTTTCAGTCTTCCCTTTATCTCTCCGGTAAGGGGGTCTGCTTCATAAATGGCTTCAACCTCATCACCGAAAAACTCTATCCTCAAGGCCTGCTCAAGCCTGTAGGCGGGAATAAGCTCCAGAACATCTCCCCGCACCCGGAAGGTGCCCCTGTGAAAATCATAGTCATTGCGCTCATACTGGACTTCAACCAGTCTGCCCATGAGATCGTCCATTTCCATGACCTGGCCCTCTTCAATTGGAATGATCATCTTCGCGTAGTAGTCGGGTGAACCAAGTCCATAAATACATGAAACCGATGCGACAATTATCACGTCTCTTCTGGTCAGAAGAGCATGGGTGGCTGAATGTCTGAGCTTGTCAATATCGTCGTTGATGGACGAATCTTTTTCAATATATGTGTCTGTGCGGGGCAGATACGCTTCAGGCTGATAATAATCATAATAGCTCACAAAATATTCCACAGCGTTTTCCGGAAAAAGAAGGCGGAACTCGTTGTAAAGCTGAGCAGCCAGTGTCTTGTTGGGAGCCATGACCAGGGCGGTACGGTTCAAGCGGGCAATGACATTGGCCATGGTAAAGGTCTTGCCTGATCCTGTCACACCCAGGAGAACCTGGCTGGGAACGCCCTGCCCCAGATTTCTTACCAGAGCTTCAATGGCCTGGGGCTGATCTCCCCTGGGGGAGTATTCTGATACAAGTTTGAATGGAGGCATATTTGCCTGCTGTTTCGGATTGCCTGTTATCTGATGACAGTTGGTGGATAATGAAAATTAAGATGCCTTCTCTGATAATAAATCATAAAATGATTACTGTTCAACCGTTCTTGCCCTGACCCGCCCGTCTATAACCGTGATTTCCAGTTCATCATCAATCAGGACATCGTTGACGCTGCGCAGATACTTCCCGGTCCTTTCCACTGTAACCAGAGAATATCCGCGCTTTAGGGGGCTGTGGGGATCCAGGCCGGCCAGCCTTTCAAACAAAAGATCCAGGCTGCCCTGCTTGCGACTGATAAAAGCCCTGGCTACGCTGACGAGTCTCTTTTCCAGATAATTTAAGTTATTATTTTTAAGTTCCCAATAATCAGGACCAAACTT
>PXDF01000203.1 GCA_003566455.1 Desulfonatronovibrio sp. | reverse complement strand
CCAACAAGTTTATCTGTCTCTTCATAATACACCTCCTGCTATTAAGATGGACCTGCAAAAATTCGAAACATGAATAACTCATCAAACAACCAGCTCCATAACTCTTTGTCTCCAGACTCCCGAATGACTGATTCACTACTGATTCACTACTGATTCACCGATTAACCGACTAACCGACCCCCTTCTTCCCTGCTCTTTCTTTATCTCTTTGTCTCTCAGTCTCTCAGTCTCTCAGTCTCTCTTCCCCGACCCCTGACTGTCTACTCAGGCCTAATGCTCAGAACCGGGATTTTTGAAGACTTTATCACTTTTTCCGCCACAGAGCCGAATAAAAACCTGTTGACTCCTTTTTTGCCATGCGTGCTCATGATGATGAGGTCAATATCCGCGCTGTGAGCGTAAGTGAGAATAACTTCCACGGTATAACCGCTTAATACTGTACCCTTGACGTCAGCTATGGTGAAGTTTTCCCGGATAAACTTTTCCATAATTTTTTCAGCGTCAGTCATGGTTTCACTGACAAAGTTCAGAACTGAAGTCGGAGGAATGCGGAAACAAGTGTACTGTTCAAGACTGGGGGCGACATAAAGTACATGGACTTTAGCCTTCAGGCCTCTGGCCAGAGTTTGAGCGTAAGATGCAATCTTCGGGCTGGTTTCTGAAAAATCAATGGCGCACAGAATGTTTCTGATCTCAACCATAAACACCTCCTTCTGGCATAAGCCCATGATCAGGACAACGCGGGCTTCATCTCAATGCCTTCAGCAGTCTCCTGGAAAAATGCGGGACACGCAGCCGCAATCCGGGCGGCCTTTTTTCAGCTGGAAGAGTATGTGATCTGAATAAGTGTATTTAAACCGGCCTTAAACTTCTAATCCACCAGGGCAAGTATCATTTAGGTGAATGGATCATCCCTGGAAATCTCCTTGACTTCTATTACAGGCATTGTAAAGGACAGCAATTCTTCAAGGGTTATCCTTTCCTGGGCCCTGCAGAACATGTGTGAACTCTTCAGCAAAGAAAGATCTGGGTGCATCCCTGTAGATTCCCGCAGGCTCATCAACCGGCTTGACCATGGGATCGACGGGTTCCTGAGACTGAACAAAGGAAAAAACAATCAGACAAGAGTTCAAGGCAAAGATTGAAACTATGGTTGCTTTGGTTTGCTTCTCCCCTTACTTATGGTTTTATGGTCAGAACTGGGATTTTTGAAGATTTGACGATTTTTTCAGCAACTGAACCAAAAAAATATTTTTCAAATCCCCTCCGGCCATGAGTGCCTATAATGATCAGGTCAATTTTTTCACTCTCCGCGAAACTCAGGATCTTCTCCCCGGCATCACCGCTTAATACTTTCCGTTCAACATTGTCCATGCTGAAATTGTCCTGGATGAATGTATCCATCATTTTGACGTGAGCAACAGTTCCGCCAACAAAATCCCAGACGGAAGTTGACGGAATATGAAAGCTTCCATACTGATCAATACTTGGGGCCACATAAAGAACATGAACCCTGGCGTTCATACCCTTGGCCAGGGTCTGGGCGTAGGATGCCACCTTCGGGCTGATTTCTGAAAAGTCGATAGCGCACAGAATTTTTCTGATCTCAGTCATGAGCATCTCCTAAAGACACAATTTCAATACTAAGTAAGGGAGGTCTTATTTTTTGTGACAGAATTTGACGAGTAGGTCACTAATGTCAGAGATTTTTATCTGTTATTGTGAGCGAAGCGAAGCAATCTCTAACGGTTACAGGAAAAATCGTTCAATTTGATTATTATAATCACAATGCAAACCATAAGCAATCACCCGTGGCCGCAAAAACGCTCCAAGAAACGCCCGGTGATTTTTCCAAGCCTTTCATCAAGAATTTCATAAACCCTGGCCTGGATATTCTCAGGAACACCCTTATAGAACGCCTGGGCGATTCCGCCCGTAATACAGGTCAGGGTGTCACAGTCTCCTCCAAGTGATACCGCGGTTCGAAGCGCGTCCTCAAAATCTGTGGAGTCAATAAAGGCCCGGACAGCCTGGGGAACAGTGCCCTGGGAAGATACGTCAAAAACATAGCCGGGCCTGATCTCATCCACATGTCTGCTCAGGTCGTAACCAAACTGAGATTCAATATACTCTTTTATCTCATCTCTGGTTTTGCCCTGCCTGGCCAGAAATATCGCGGCTGCCACGGCTTGTCCCCCCTTAATGCCTTCAGGATGGTTGTGAGTAATTTCAGTGTATTCTCTGGCCTTTTTGAGCACGGTTTCCAGGTCATCATAGGCAAAGCCCACGGGGCTGACGCGCATAGCCGCTCCATTGCCCCAGCTGTAGTATGCTCCTTGATCCGGGTTCTGAGCCCATTTGTGGAAGCTGCCTCCATAACCGGCACCCGGATAAAGATGATAAAAGCGCCTCATGTTCTCATCATAGGGTTTATCCGTAAGGATTGTGTCGGCAAGGGCAGCTGTCAACACGGTATCGTCGGTGAAAAAACACTTATCTGAAAACAAATCAAAATCCTTGGTTTTTATATTGTTCCATTCATAAACTGATCCCGCTATGTCTCCGGCAATGGCCCCGATCATGATTTCCTCCTTTTTTAATGCCGCGCGCTTAATCGTTTCGTCAGATAGACCGATTATGCCTATGGCTTGGATTCTTACCAGTAAGATTTCAAAAATTTTTGCAAATATCAACTGTAAAGATGTGATCGCAAAAAGTCAGGAGTCGGGAGTCAGGGGTCGGGGGTCAGGGAAGAAAGACTGAGAGACTTGGAAAGAAAGACTTAGAGACTCAGGGACTGAGAGATAAAGAGACTAAGAGACAAAGAGACAAAGAAAGAGCAGGGAAGAAGGGGGTCGGGGGTCGGTTAATCAGTGAATCGGTTAATCGGTGAGTCGGTTAATCGGTGAGTCAGGGAAGAAGGACTGAGAGACTTAGAGCGCAGGGACTGAGAGATAAAGAGACTAAGAGACAAAGAGATAAAGAGATAAAGAAAGAGCAGGGAAGAAGGGGTTCGGTTAATCAGTGAATCAGTAGTGAATCAGTCAGTCGGGAGTCGGGAGACAAAGAGCTATGAAGCTGTTTTTTTACTTATTGTCTATTCCGGATGTTTCCTTTTTGTCAGGGCAATTACATGTTGAATCAGAATGACAACCAAGGTAAAATGTTATAAGGCACACCCTTAGCAGAGCTGTTTTATTCTGTGGTCAGATGGCAGGTGTTTGCAATTTCAGGGATACTTTTTTGACTGGCACCAGAAATAAAGTTCTGCAACAGGGGAATGAACCTTACATAAAGATCACTTTTATAAGCTGGAACAGAACTGCCTATTTGAGAGGTGACCATGCCAAGCATTGTTTGTGTAGAAGATGACTACAAACATCACGTCAGATTAAAAAATTTCCTGACCCAGTCCTATGATGTGAGCATCTGCTCCCATGTGAGTGATCTTAATAAGTTTTTACCCGCGAAAAAATTTGACATCGGAATCATTGACGTTGACGTGAATGAACCGGAAGACCTGGAATCACTGAAACGTTTAGCCGGATATCTTGCCAGAGCTCCCATAATCGCTACCAGCAAAAGTGATGAGGCCGAATGGGTTGTAAAGGTTATCAGAGGAGGAGCGACTGACTTCATTGCCAAGCCATATTCCGGAGAAAGGATCAGGTTGGCGGTACAGCGGGCCCTGGAAACTGCCATTCCTGATAAAGAACAGGACGATTCAGGCCTCAGCCTGAAAAATGAGATTGACTATCTAAGGAGACAGCAGGATATCTGCTATGATTTTAATAAAATAATCGCCCACAGTCCTGTTATGCAGTCAGCCATGGATCTGGTGAGAAAATACAGCCAGACCGACTCCAACATCCTGATCACGGGCGAAACCGGGACGGGCAAGAGTTTTCTGGCCGGAGGGATTCATTTCAACAGCGCGAGAAAAAAGAAGCCATTTATTAAAATTAACTGTGCCAACATCCCGGAAACCCTTCTTGAAAGCGAGCTTTTTGGGCATGAAAAAGGCGCTTTCACCGATGCTGTCAAGACCAGAGTAGGCAGGCTTGAACAGGGCAGGGGAGGCACTGTTTTTCTGGACGAAATCGGGGAAATGAGCCCCGGGCTCCAGTCCAAGCTGCTGCAGGTAGTTGAGGAAAAAGCATTTCAGCCCCTGGGGGGGAACAGGACCATACGGAGTGATATCAGGATAATCGCGGCCACCAATCAGGATCTGAACCAGATGGTTAATTCAGGAAAATTTCGTCAGGATCTTTACTTTCGGCTCAATGTTCTTGCGATTCACCTGCCCACACTCAAGGAGCGTCAGGAGTGCGTTGAACCTCTGGCTCATTTTCTCCTTAAGAAAATCAGCCGTGATGCACGCAAAAAAGTGAGTGACTTCACTCCCCAGGCAATGCAGATGATGAAAGAATACTCCTGGCCGGGCAACATAAGGGAGATGGCCAATGTCATTGAGCGAGCCGTGCTCCTGGAGAAGGGTTTGATGATCAGGCTTAAGAACATGCATGTCGATTCTGCGGCCGTTAATCCTCCCAGGGCCCAGCCTGTCCGGGGGACAGAGACCCTGAAAAAGCTGGATGAGCAGAAAAAAAGTTTTATTGTTGACGCCCTGGAAAGCAATTTATGGGTTCAGAAGCAGGCAGCCAGGCAATTGGGCATTTCACCGCGAGCCCTCAATTACACCATAAAAAAATTGGGCATAAAGCATTGGAGATGGATAAAAAACAAACCTGATTAAAGGAAGTCGCGAGAAGCTGAAACATTAAAGGCAGGCAGGGTCAATGACCCGGCCTGCCTTTAATCGTTGGGAAACACCTCCTGTTGTTTGCTTATTTTAAGCTATTGGCAATAACGAACACATGGATATAAAATTTTATCAAATTATTTAAAATTCTGAATCCTTTAATCACTGTTTATTCAGAAATTTGACTTTGTTGTATTAACAATACTAGCAAATACAGGGCCAGAAAATATAATTCAGCCGTCCAGGCATGCCTGCAGTAGAAATCTTCTGAAATTAAATGAATAAAAGCAACCTGTTGAAGTAAAAAATTTATAAAAAATTTTAGACGAGAAAAGTCTGCCAGGCAATGCAAGAGAAGGTTTTTTGTGATTTAAATTACGTATATTGTATTAAATATTACAAGATTGTAATTATAAATACATAGATATTGATCAAAAAAATCTGTCCAGTTTGATTATCCTGGTCATCTATTGAAGGCCCATGAGCTTGAAACCTTTGGCCAGGTGGATTAACAGTATAAGTAAAGGTCAATAACATATGGAGCAGATGGCGTCTGTCATGCCAAACAACAATGAACTCAAAGAGAATAGGAGCAGAGGTCAGAAAACCGGTCCTCTGCAGCCCGTCAGCTGGAGCCTGCAAAGCAAATTTCTTGTGGGTATGGCCCTGATACTGTTTCTTTCTTGTCTGGCCGGGGCTTTTGTCATCTACGTCTTTCAGAAAAGAGAACTGGAAGCCCAGGCTCTGGTCAAGTCTGAACTGGTCATGGCCGCGGTAGACGCCAGCAGACAGTATGTTATTGATGAACTGCGACCAACCATGTTCAGGCTGATGGGTGAAGATCATTTCGTGCGCGAGGCTATGTCATCGTCTTATGTGGGCCGGGCGGTAATGGACAGATTTTCTCCGGCTATGCCGGATATCAAATACCGCCGGGTTTCTCAAAATGCCAGAAATCCAGTGTATGAAGTCAATGAAACAGAGCTTGGCATTCTGGAGTATTTCAGGGCCAACCCGAGTGAAACCGAATGGCAGGGAATCGTTCAGGTGGAAGGACTGGCCATGTTCCAGCGTTTCAAGCCGGTGGTTTTCGAGCTGCAATGCCTTCATTGCCACGGCCGGCCGGATGACGCTCCCGGGGAACTGGTTGAAATGTATGGTTCTGAAAGAGGTTTTGGGCGTGTGGAGGGTCAGATCGCCGGTCTGGTTTCGGTGGGCATTCCAGTACAGGCCGCTCTGGCCAAGGTCCAGGAAAGGACGGTCTATGGTTTTTTAGCGGTCTTTTTTGCCTTGTCAATGATTTTTCTGGCCATGGGCTTTCTCTTTAACCGTATGGTGGTAACCAGTCTCAAAGGGCTGCTCAT
>PXDF01000052.1 GCA_003566455.1 Desulfonatronovibrio sp. | reverse complement strand
TCACTGCTCAGGAACTGGCTGACCGCGCTGGCATTTCCAGAGGAATGTTGCAACGCATTGAGAAAGGCAACCTGAAATGCGAAATCGGCGCAGTGTTTGAAGTGGCTGCCATTGTGGGGGTCAAGCTGTTTGATGCTGATAAGAATTCTCTCGCGAAACACTTGAGTCAAACCAGAGAAAAGTTGTCGCTTTTGCCCAAATCTGTTCGTAAAAAAAAGAAAGTTGTACGCGATGACTTCTAAGACTGAGAAAGAAGCATTTGTTTGGATATGGCTGCCGGATGAAACCGAGCCTATAGTGGCCGGACGTCTTGAAACTGATAACGGCAATATTCTGTTCAATTACGGTATAAGCTACCTGAATCGTATCGGAGACAGAAAACCTGCCATAGCGATTTATGAGCCTGAGCTGCCTTTAAGGCCTGGCGTGCTGCCTCTGCCCCAGGGTTTGTCCATGCCCGGCTGCATCAGGGACGGTGCCCCGGATGCATGGGGCAGGCGTGTGATCATCAACAAAATGCTGGGGCTTAAGGGCGCTGGAACTGATACAACCGAACTGAATGAGTTGACCTATTTACTGGAATCCGGCTCGGACCGGATCGGAGCTCTTGATTTTCAGCGCTCTCCTGTGGAATACATACCGCGTATCTCTGACAATGTCTCTATAGAGGAACTGATAGAATCCGCGGAACGAGTAGAAAAAGGCCTGCCTCTTACAGCGGAGCTGGATCAGGCGTTGTTCCACGGCAGTTCCATTGGCGGCGCTCGTCCTAAAGCCCTGGTTCAGGACCGGGGGAAAAAATACGTAGCCAAGTTTTCGTCCACCACTGACCTGTACAGCGTTGTAAAAGCTGAATTCATCGCCATGCGTCTGGCCGGCCTGGCAGGATTAAACGCTGCTCCAGTAAAACTTACCAAAGCAGCAGGAAAAGACGTGCTCTTGATCGAGCGCTTTGACCGTGTGCCAAAAGGTTACAAATGGGCAAGAAAGTGCATGGTCTCTGCTCTGACTCTGCTTAGCCTGGATGACATGATGGCGCGATATGCCAGCTATGAGACCTTATCCGAAATTATCCGCCACCGTTTTGCAGAGCCCAGGCATACACTGAAAGAACTCTTTTCCAGGCTTGCTTTTAATATCCTGTGCGGCAACACTGATGATCATGCCCGGAATCATGCCGCATTCTGGAACGGCAGGGCAATGGCCCTGACTCCCGCTTATGACATCTGCCCCCAGGGCCGCACAAACAATGAAACATCACAGGCCATGCTCATATCCGGCAGTGACAATTCAAGCCAGCTCAAGACGTGCCTTAAGACCGCGCACAACTTCCTTCTTTCCACTGAACAGGCCCAGGAAATCTTCGGCATGCTGACGGCCGCCATTGAGCAGCATTGGGAAGCCGTCTGCGAAGAAGCTCAATTGAATGAAGTAGATAAAAAGCTTCTCTGGAGACGGCAGTTTTTAAATCCTTATTCCCTTGAGCAATAAACATTGATTGCGACTATTACCGTGATTATTGTTTATCGTGCCCACACTAGACCTATAGTTGGCCTGGCCCCATTTTGACTTGGTCAGCAAGCAGGTTTTTACAAAATATTTGACAACAAAGGCCTATGTCCATCTAAGACCAAATGATACCAACTCTGATCATCAGCAATCCCTGTCTTTATATTCTTATCAGAAATGCGCAAACAGGATGAAACTGAAAACAATACCAGACACCACTTCGCATATTAGTATCCAGCCGGTTACATCATACAAAGACTTTTTGCTAAATGGTATTTTTTCGTTGACACAAATTTAAAAAGTGTGTTACAGATAAAAAACTTGCGCAGTTGATGTGAAATTATCTTTACCACTTGGAGGATTCTGATGAGAAAGACCATTTTTTCCTTTACCATGATTTTTTTTCTGGTTCTGCTGATCCACGTACCTGCTTCCAAGGCCCAGGCCGGGACCCTTCAATTCTTTGCCAATGGTGAGGAACTTATCACCGAGGGCTTCCTTGCCCCCAAGCTGACCAAGGACGGCTGGAAACTGACCTTCAGCCACGCCTTTGTTTCCCTGAGTGATATCACGGCCTATCAGACTGACCCGCCCTATGATACCCGTTCAGGGCAGCCGATTAAGGCTAAAGAAAAGGTTATGCTGGAAGGGGTGCATGTAATTGATCTGGCAACTGGATCTGAAGATGACCCACCGGTATTTGTGAGTGAAGTCAAGAATGCACCGGCCGGGCATTACAACGCCATTTCCTGGAAAATGGCCGGTGATAAGCAGGGACTTCTGTCCGGGTACACCATGCTCCTGACAGGTGTGGCTGAAAAAGATGGCAGAAAAGTGAACTTCCAGATCAGGACCGCTGAAGAGTCAACCTACACCTGTGGCGAATTCGTCGGCGACGAGCGCAAGGGTTTTCTGCAGGCAGGCGGCATGGCAGATCTGGAAATGACCTTTCATTTTGACCACATCTTTGGCCGGGCTGACAAGGATGAAAATGATCCCATGAACCTGGAAGCCATCGGGTTCGAACCATTTGCCGACGAATCCAAAGTTCAGGAGATAACCCTCAGGGGAATGCACATCGGCCACGCAGGCGAAGGACATTGCGCTGTTGAGTGGCATTAAAGACTTTACTATTCCGGCCGGAAGCGGTATCTCGCCAAGGCCGGCCGGATGCCTTTTGGTCAATCAGGCTTAAGACTATGAAAAAATATATCCAGCATGCTCTAATTGCACAAATTATGATTCTTGCTCTGCACGGGGCTGCTTTTGCCCATGGAGTACTGGCCGGCTATACTGAAACAAGCGGCATCAAAATCACTGCCGTGTATGACTCCGGAGAGCCCATGTCCCGGGGCCAGGTCACGGTCTTTGCCCCGGACAACCCGGCCAGGGCATGGCTCAGGGCGACCCTTGATGACCAGGGCGAGTTCAGCTTTTTCCCGGATCATACCATTCCAGGGACCTGGAGCGTCCAGGTCCGCCAGGCAGGACACGGGGCCATGATCCATATACCTGTGGAAGATACAGAAACCTCGGAATCAATTCACTTGCCCGCCCGGCAATTGACCACCCTCCAGCTGGCCCTCATGATCGGCTGCGTTTCCTGGGGTTTTCTGGGCACAGCCCTTTTTTTCAAAAGGAAAAACTAGATGCACATCCCTGACGGCATTCTGCCTGTCCCTGTGACCCTGGGCGGGTACGCCATCACTATTGGCGCCGTCTGGTTCTGCCTGCATAAAATCAAGCAGAAAGATGATCCCAGGGAGGACATCCCCCGGGCTTCTCTGCTTACTGCTGTCTTTTTCGTGGCCTCCCTTATTCATTTTCCCGTACCCCCGATGAGCGTCCACCTGATGCTCAGCGGTCTTCTGGGCGCACTTCTCGGCTTCTTTGCCATTCCTGCCATTCTTATCGGGCTTTTTTTCCAGGCGGTCATGTTTGGCCACGGCGGGCTGACAACTCTCGGGGTTAACACCGTAATAATTGGATTTCCCGCCCTGGTGGCCCACTTTATTTTCAGGCTCAGAAACCTCGGCCAGACAGGACCCGGAAAAACAGGACTCTACGGGTTCGCAGCCGGCGCATCCGCCATAGGGCTTTCAGTAGTTCTGTTCGCCGTGATCCTGCTTTTCACCTTTCCGGCGGACCTGAGCCGTTCTATGGAGCAGTCAGCCATATTGATCCTGATGGCGGCCCATATTCCCATGATCATAATCGAAGGGCTGATCACGGCAACGGCGGCCGTGTTCCTTTTAAGAGTCAGCCCGAGACTTTTGCAGGGGATCTAGCCTTTGTCAGGAAGTGAATCCATACAGGGATCCAGCGTTCTGCACCGCCTGGACCCCAGGATCAAGCTGGTCAGTCTGATGATCCTGGCTTTTTCCTATTCCTTCGTAAGCACTCCGCTGCTGCTGGGTGTCATGGGAGTCGCCACTTTTCTGCTGTGGACAGCTTCCGGGTTGTCCGCCTCATTCATCCTGGAGAAGCTAAAATTTCCATCTCTGATCATCATGGCCCTTGTACTTACATTGCCCTTCATCAGCGGAGAGACCATACTCATAGATCTTGGAGTCATATCCCTGAAGCAGGAAGGCCTGCTTTCATCCATTATTGTCGGGACAAGATTTCTGTGCATCATCACCACAGCCCTGATCATTTTAAACTCTTCCCATCTGCTTGCTTATATCAAGGCCATGAGAGCCATGGGCCTGCCCTGGATCATGGCTGACATGGCCCTTCTGGTGTTCAGGTATCTCAAAGTAATAAAAGATGACTACACCCAGATGAAGACATCCATGAAGCTCAGGGGGTTTGACCGGCATAAACTCAGCTTCAATAATTTAAGAATAACCGCCTGGCTCTGCGGCGGACTTCTTGTCCGGGGATTTGAACGCTCGGACTGGATATACCGGTCCATGCGTCTCAGGGGATATGGCAGCCAGAACAGCCGGGATCATGACTTCAGGGTGAAAGGATCAGATGGCTTGGCCTTTGGAATATCAATTGTGATTGCGGCCATGCTTGTTTTTTCTGAACTGGCTCTGAGGAGATAGATGAAAAACATCAAACCATCAGCCATCAAGGTTTCCGGCCTGAACTTTTCCTACCAGAAAGACATTCCGGCCCTGAGAAATATTCAGTTTGAAGTTGAACCCGGTGAAAAGCTCGGGATCATCGGACCAAACGGCGCCGGCAAGACTACTCTTTTCCTGGTGATCTGCGGCATACTTAGACCTGATTCAGGCCAGGTACATCTTCTGGAAAAGCCAGTGGTCAACGGCCGTTTCAATCCTCAGGCGGCCATGGTTTTCCAGAAGTCAGATGATCAGCTTTTCTGTCCCACTGTCCTGGACGATGTGGCGTTCGGCCCGGCAAACATGGGTTTGGACCAAAAGGAGATCGATAAAAGAGTGAAACAGGCCCTTTCCAAAGTGGAAGCTCTTGAACTAGCTTCAAGGCCGGTTCATCACCTGTCTGAAGGAGAAAAGCGGATAGTCTCCATTGCCGGGGCGCTGGCCATGCATCCCAGGCTGATCATCTACGATGAACCCAGCGCTTCATTGGATATCCGCTCCAGGCGCCGCCTCATCTCCATCCTCAAGAATTCGGCCCAGACTACAATCATCGCTTCCCACGACCTGGAACTCATCCTTGAAGTCTGCACCAGGGTGATCATCATGGACAAAGGCCTGATCATGGCCGACGGTGATCCGGCTGAGATCATGGGAAATGAACAGCTCATGCTGGCCCACGGCCAGGAAAAACCCCACTCCCTCATTCCTCATGAGGTAAAGCACAAGCATTGAGTCCCAAGCGGGGATACTCCCGCAACCCAAGAACTTTTTCTCATGCAAAGGCGCCCCTGTTAAGTGATCCATATTCAGCACTACCAGTTCCTGTCTGACATTTTCCAGCTGCGTCTGCCAATGAAGATATGAAAAAAGTAAGCGTTCCACCCGGGCATGCCCGGGACCGAACCTACAAGTAACTTCAAAAATGACCTATGCGCCTGGATTGCTTCGCTTTGCTCGCAACAAGGATAGCCGCGCTCGAAGACTCGCTCGCAATGACACCTGATAGTCACAGTCCTGGTTACGGCACACCTGTCATTGCGAGGGAGCGCAGCGACCGAAGCAATCTGTAAGGCAAAACCGTAACATTATGAATTTATTGCTTATACGCTTTAAGTTACTTGGAAGAAGGCTTTACATGAAAAGAGATTGATGTCCGGAACTTTTCCTTCTTGATTGTGAACTTTCATAAAAGGGAACTTTTTGCTTATTATTACCTTTCCAGGAGGGTAAAAATGGGTCTTAAAGTAATATTGTCCATCCCCGGCTCTGCATTACAGGCCTACATCCCTGGAGCTGTCCGGGTCAGGTTCTGGGTTTCTCCATGGCCGCGAATAAAGTGGGCACAACTATAAGGGTGAGCACTGTAGCCGTGATCACCCCTCCGATTATCACCGTGGCAATGGGTGAGAAGCGTTCCGCTCCCACAGCCACTTCCATGGCCAGGGGGGCCATCCCGGCAATAGTGGACAGGCCGGTCATCATAATTGGCCTGAATCTGATATCCACGGCTTCCAGCACGGCCTGATCAGGACTCTGGCCCGATTGGATTCTGGAACTGGCCAGATCCAGC
>PXDF01000167.1 GCA_003566455.1 Desulfonatronovibrio sp. | reverse complement strand
CTTGGTTGTCTTGATGGAGGCAGGGTTGATCTGAGACAGGATAAAAATAACAGGATGACTTTTATCGAGGTTAATCCCCTGGCCGGACTCAATCCCGTTCACTCGGATCTTCCAATATTGAGCGGACTGGCTGGATGGAGCTTTGAACGACTGATCAGCAGCGTTTTAATGTCAACCCTGGAAAGGCATGGGCTTGACATCCCGGAAAAAGTCAGAATTCAGTCTGTTGAACCGGCAAATTAGATGCAGATTATTGTATTAACCTCATCTTTTGCTTCCAGGGCCAGGAGTGACCAGAAGGACAACCTGGTCCAGGCAGGCATGGTCGTGGATACCCTCAGCAGTCTTGGGTTTGAAGTAAACATTATTTCCGCGACCCTGGATATGGATATCCTCAGCAGACAGCTTGATATGCTGAAACCGGGACTGGTTTTCAATCTGGTTGAGGAAATTCACGGAAAAGGAGCATTTATCCACTTCCCCTTGGCAGTGCTTGAAAACATGAACATCCCCTTCACGGGCAACGGTCACTCGGCCATGGTTATGACTTCCTCCAAGCTTCTGGCCAAAAAAATCATGCTGGCCCGGGGCATTCCCACTCCGGAGTGGCTTTTGCCGGATGACCTCACGGAAAAGAAAATAATCACAAACAGCTGCATTATAAAATCGGTCTGGGAACACGGCTCTTACGGACTTGGCCGGGAAAACGTTTTCAGAGAATTTTCAGCCGAAAAAATCCAGAAAAGAATCAGGCAACTGAAAAAAAAATTCCAGGCAACATGGTTTGTGGAAAAATATATTCCCGGACGAGAATTGAATGTTTCCATTCTGGAAACCCGGCGGGGACCGGAAGTTCTTCCGGTTGCGGAAATCATCTTTGAGGGTTATCCGGAAAATTCCCCGGAAATTGTTGACTACCAGGCCAAATGGAATCATAAAGCAACCGCTTATAAAGCCACCCGGAGTCAGTTTGTCAGCGAGTCTGAGGATAACGATTTAATCGCTCAGGTAAAAGATACAGCACTAAAGTGCTGGAAGGTCTTTGAACTGTCAGGGTACGCCCGGGTGGACTTTCGTGTTGATTCTCAAAACATGCCCTATGTGCTCGAAATCAATACAAATCCATGCATATCCCTGGATGCCGGATTCATGGCTGCGGCCCTGAAATCAGGGTTGACCCCGGTCCAAACCGTAAACGCAATAGTTCAGTCAGGCCTTGGTAAAAACAGAAACTAACCAGAATTTCTAACTTTTTCATAAATCATGACTTCTTTCATATTTGACAAAGAACCTGATAAATCAACACCTGACATGATCAGGAGCATACTGACCTCAACCAGTGCCTTCAGCGACCAGGAAATTGATGTGGCCCTGGAACTTGTCATGGAAAATCTGGACAAGGGAAGCCAGAAATCAGGGTATCATTTCCTGCTGGCCAGAAAAGACTCTGGACCAATGGCCGGCTTCACCTGCTTTGGTCCAATCCCATGCACAGAATCAGGTTATGATCTGTATTGGATCGCAGTACACAGAGACTTTCAGGGAAAGGGTCTTGGAAAAAGACTCTATCTTGAGACTGAGAAAGAGATAATAGCAGGAAGCGGGACCAGAATTCTCGCTGAAACTTCAAGCAGAAAAACCTATGTTCAGGCCAGAAATTTTTATCTGAGCCAGGGGTTCACTAAGGTCTGCAGGCTTAAGGATTTTTACGCCCCCGGGGACGATAAGATAATCTATGAAAAGGTGCTGTCAGATAGATGAAGAGACCCTGTCCTGATTCAGCATGGCCGCAACCCGGTCCGCGAGGCTATCTGGGTTCTGGTCTGCCGCCAGGATCAGGTCAGCGCATTCTTCATATAAGACTTTTCTTTGAGCCAGGGTTGTGCTGACTTCTTGTTCAATTGAAAGGGGCGTCAAAGGCGGTCTTTGGCCGGGATCAGGGTCAGCCTTTAATCTCTCCAGGATCAGATATGGATATGCCTCCAGATAGATTGTCAGATACCTGGCATCCTTGAGAATATTCCGGTTTGCTTCCCTCAATACTATTCCCCCGCCTGTAGCCACCACCATATTCCTATACGAAGCTGTACGGACCAGGATTTTTTCCTCCTGGTCCCGGAAATAATCCCATCCATGCCGGGCAATAATATCCTGTATGCTCATTTTGAATCTTTGCTGGAGCTCCTGGTCAGTATCCTGAAAAGTTAAACCAGTACTTCGCGAAACAGCCGCGGCCAGAGAGGTCTTTCCGCTGGCCCGGAATCCAATAATATATATATTCTGAAATTTTGGCATCCCTTGGCTACCTTTCAATCCATTTTTCAAAATACTCTTCCATCTCCTGCGCCGAAAAAGAGGGATGCAAATAAAATCCAGCTTCATTTCTCTGCCTGAAGGCTTCATAGAGCATTATGGCTGCGGCAACAGACACATTAAGGCTCTGGACCATGCCCTGCATGGGTATATAGATTTCATGATCAACCTCTGTCTGAAGATCCGCTTCTACTCCGCTGTGTTCATTTCCGAGAATAATTGCTGTGGGCTTAGTAAAATCCCATTTATACACAGGGACGGCTTTTTGACTGAATCCCGTTCTCACCGGAATAAGCCCCTGATAATTTAATGTGCTCAACAGCTCGGGAATACCTGTATGGTTTATCCTTTCCACCCATTTTTTGGCTGAAGCTGAAGATTTCTTGCCCGGTGCGGGAAAAACATTGCTGGTATAAAGAAGATGAACTTTGGGAACTCCAAAGGCGTCACAGCTTCTGAGGATTGCCGAGACATTGTGAGGGTCGTGAATATTATTTATAACCAGGGTCAGATCACTTTGTCTTTTTTCCAGAACATCCCGGATTCTTCTAACCCTGTTCAATGTTCTTGATTTCATGGTCATGGTTTTAAAAGGTAAATCAGATATTCCTGGTTGCCCTTTGGCCCTTTTATGGAAGAAGGCACCTGCCCCTTATATTCGAGTCCCAGATCATGAGTGGCTCTGAAAATTACGCCCTGAACCGCTTCCAGGGCCAGAGCCTCTGATTTGACAACACCTTTGACAACTTTGGCCTGCCCTACTTCGAATTGAGGTTTGACCAGGGCGATTATCCCGCCTCCTGGCCTTAAAAAATTTATGGCTCTGGGCAACACCAGAGAAAGGGATATAAAGGAACAGTCAACCATGACAAGATCCACCTGCTCAGGCAGAAGATGACCAGGGGCTGTTCTGATATTTATCTTTTCCAGGTTGAAAACCCGCTGGTCCTGCCGCAGCTTCCAGTGCAGCTGACCATAACCCACATCAAGGGCATAAACCTTTTGGGCTCCATGCTGCAGCAGGCAGTCTGTAAAGCCCCCTGTGGACGCACCAATATCAAGGCAGACCTTGTTCCGCACTTCAATCTTAAAATAATCTATGGCTGTGAGAAGCTTGTACCCGCCTCTGCTTACAAAACGCTCCGTATCCTTCACAAAAAAGCTGCTTTCTGGACTCAGATATCGGCCGGGCTTATCAATAAGTACATGGTTATCTAAATCCTGGATATAAACTTGTCCTGCCATGATCAATCTTTTGGCCTTTTCTCTGGACTCAGCCAGACCTTTCTCAAACAGCAGTTCATCAGCCCTTTTTTTTTCAGACACATACTATCCTGTCCATAAATATCCAGGTATTATAACTGATTGAAATTACTAACGATGCAGGATAACCTGTCGGCTAAAGCAGCAATGTTGATGCCAGAACAGCCCTGCTACGCCCAATGAATAAGCCCCAGGCAGTGCGGGTCCAGAAGCAGAGGATGGTGAGGCAGAATTCTCACGGTATATCCAAAACGACCCGTTTTCTCAGTCTTAACCTTTCCTTCATAAAGCAACCATTTATCCTCAACTGTTCCCTTATCATCCATGCAGACGGTATTGCGGTTGAAAAAATTACCGTTTATATCCACTCCGCCGGAATAAATTTCAACACGGATATCGTTGGGAGAAAGACCGTTGATATATACCTCGGCCGAAACTTTAAGCTCGTCTCCAGAGTATAAGCTGTCACCTTCGGCTGCCCTGACATTTCGGATCTTCACCTCACCCCACTTGGTCATAAGGTCCATTCTCCAGGATGCCAGGTTCTTGGCCTGTTCAAACCTGTTCTTTTCAAGTTTTATGAAATTCTGATAGGCTGGAAGATAAGCCTTTTCCACATAGTCCTCCACCATCCGGTGAGAACTGTATACAGGGCTCAAATCCCTGAGCCCGTTTTTCATCTTCCTGATCCATTCCACAGGCATATTTCCGTGGGAACGATTATAAAAAGTGGGAATTATATCCCTTTCCAGCACATTGTAAAGATAATGGCTTTCAACCAGGTTCTGGTACTCCTGATCATCATATTCTTCTCCCTCTCCAATGGACCAGCCGTAACGGTTGTCATCCGTGTAAGCCTCGTCCCACCATCCGTCAAGAACACTGAAATTGAGAACCCCATTGGCAGCAGCCTTCATGCCGCTTGTGCCGCAGGCCTCCAGAGGACGCCTGGGATTATTCAGCCAGACATCACAGCCCTGAAGCATGTAACCGGCTATCTCCACATCATAATCCTCAATGAATATGAAATGATGCCTGCATCCATCCTGACGACAGAACTGGACGATCTCCTGGATGATCTTTTTGCCCTCTACGTCTTTGGGATGGGCTTTTCCGGCAAAAATAAACTGCACAGGATGCTTTTTGTTGCCGATTATCTCCAAGATTCTCTTGACGTCAGTGAGAACAAGGTTGGCCCTCTTGTATGCTGCAAATCTCCTGGCAAAACCAATGGTCAGGGCACCTGGATCAAGGACTTCCCCAGCCAGCTCAAGCTCATGACGTCTGCCGCCTCTGGCCAGAGTCTGTTCCTTAAGTCTCTCGCGAACAAAATCCACCAGCCTTTCCCTGAGCCGCTCGTGGGTTCGCCAGAGCTCGGCGTCGGGAATGGCTTCAGATTGTTTCCAGACCCGCTGACAATCTGGATCTTCACGCCAGTCAGAGCCAAGATAGCGGTCAAACAGATAGGCCATGTCCGGAGCTATCCAGGTTGGTATATGAACTCCGTTGGTAATCGCGGCAATTGGGACGTCATCCACTGGGTACTGAGGCCATACCTTTTTCCACATGTTCCTGGCAACAACTCCATGCAGCTGGCTGACGCCGTTATTAAACCTGGAAAGACGCAGGGCCAGAACCGTCATGGTAAAAAGTTCCTGATCATCTCTCGGGTCTTCCCGGCCAAGGGCCAAAAAGACCTTGAAGGCCAAACCAAGCTCCCGGGCATAACCGTCAAAGTATTTCTGCATTAGATCCGGAGCAAAACGATCGTTGCCGGCCGGAACCGGCGTGTGGGTAGTGAAAACGCTGCTGGAGGCCACAAGTTCGGTGGCAGCTTCAAACGACATGTCATGTTCACGCATAAATATGCTTATCCTTTCAAGACCGGCAAAAGCCGAATGCCCTTCATTCATATGAATAACCCTGGGATTGAGCCCAATGGTCTGAAGAGCTCTGATCCCACCTATGCCCAATACGATCTCCTGCTTTAACCGCATTTCCCAGTCACCGCCATAAAG
The DNA here is from genome assembly GCA_003566455.1 of Desulfonatronovibrio sp. GTDB lineage: Bacteria > Desulfobacterota > Desulfovibrionia > Desulfovibrionales > Desulfonatronovibrionaceae > Desulfonatronovibrio. The sequence goes on along the minus strand of PXDF01000167.1, from coordinate 18,139 downwards.
CTGGGCGGTAATTTCCCTGTCCATGGGATCATTCTCATTAAGATTGGTATCCAGAAGATATAGAGTGATTCTTCCAATCAGTGCTTTCCAGATATGTATCTTTACGGTCCGGTTCAGAAGTCCCACCTGAACCATCAATGGCTGGCCAGTGTCATCCTTAACCTGGACCAGGGGCATTTCCTCAAAATCATTGATGGGATAGCGTTCCTGCTGCCATCCGTCACCTGTGAGATATTGCCTGAAGTATCCTTTTTGATAACAAAGTCCTATTGCTACCAAGGGAATATTCAAGTCACTTGCTGACTTGAGATGATCTCCAGCCAGCATTCCTAACCCCCCTGAATATATGGGCAGAGAAAGGCTGATCCCGTATTCCGCGCTGAAATAGGCAATTACCGGTTCTCCTTTGGTCTCCTTAAAATCAAAGGCCGACTTGGTTGCTGATTTGTATTTTTCCAGGCTTTCCCTGGTTTTGTTGAGCCTGTCCAGAAAAAACTCGTCCCTTGACAACGCTTCAATAACATTCTGGGATAGATGGTTGAGAAACTTTATTGGATTCTGTCTGCATTTCTTCCATAGCTGATAGTCAATTCTTTCAAAAAGTTCAGATATCTCATGCTTCCAGGAAAACCAGAAATTATTAGCCAAATCCCATAGGGACATAAGATTGTCAGGAAGTTTCGGAGTCACGCTGTAAACTTTTAACGGACGCATAATTTTCCTCCGGTATGGATTTTTTCGCGTATTTTGCCGGACAAAGGAGCAGATTGCAAGGAATCATTTAATCCTTGCAGGTTTTCGCACTTACGACTACCTTTATAATTTTTATGCTAAAAAAGGTCATGTGTATGAACGGTTCAAAGGCTATGGACAATATTATCAAGGTCAGGGTTAAATATTTAAGAGATACGGTAAAGTCAGAAAATTTCCTGGAATACGCCACCAGATTCTCAGCTGGCATGGACCTGCGCGCATTTATGGAGCATGAGGAAGTACTTATTGATCCTGGTTCCAGATATGCCTTTCCTGCTGGAATAAGCATAGAAATAACCACCCCCGGGGTGGCTGGATATATCTTTTCCAGAAGCGGTCTGGGAACAAAGCAGGGCCTTGTGGTCAGCCAGGGCGTAGGCGTAATAGACCCAGACTATCGTGGCGAGATTATAGTTTCACTGCTCAACAACTCCCCTGAAAAGAGAATAATCACAAAATTCCAACGTATTGCTCAGCTGATTTTTATGCCCTTTTTTCGCGCTGAAATCATTACTGTAGATGAACTTTCCCATACTGCAAGAGGCGCTGGTGGATTTGGCCATACAGGTATTTTATAGCATGATACCTCACCCGTTGCAGGTTGGATATTCAAATGGAGTTTTAAATAATGCCAGATAAAAGTTCCCTTCAGGAAAAAACAGCTAAGTACCTGTGCTCAACTTATGTCAGATATCCTTTGGCCGTAAAGTCGGCTAATGGATTCAGCTTATATGACTTTGACGGCAGAGAGTATCTGGACCTTTTATCCGGCATATCCGTATGCAACCTGGGTCACAGTCATCCTGAGGTTGTATTAGCCATTACCCGTCAGGCCCAAAAACTGATCCATGTCAGCAATCTCTTTTATCAGGAAGAACAAGTCGCTCTGGCTGAAAAGCTGATCTCTACATGTTCCCTGGATAGAGTCTTTTTCTGCAATTCAGGGGCTGAAGCAAATGAAGGAGCCATTAAGCTGTGCCGTCGGTACATGCAAAAGATCAAAAAACAGAACCGATTTGAAATCATAACCCTGACCGGCTCTTTTCATGGCCGGACTCTGGCCACCCTCTCAGCCACAGGGCAGGACAAGATCAAACAGGGATTTGACCCATTGCCTCAGGGATTCAAAACAACGCCCTTTAATGATGAAAAGGCCCTTGACAAGGTGATAAGCCAGGATACAGCCGCCATCATGGTTGAAATCATACAGGGCGAAGGAGGCGTTAAAATACTTTCCCCGGGGTTTTTGAAAAAGATTGTTCATGTCTGCCGCAGGCATGACCTGTTGCTGATTGTTGATGAAATTCAGACAGGCATGGGCAGAACTGGGAAATACTGGGCCCACCAGCATTACGATCTATGCCCGGACATTATCACTTCAGCCAAGGCAATGGCCAATGGTTTGCCCATGGGAGCAGTCATTTCTCTGGAAAAAGTCGCTCAAGCCTTTGACGCTGGAAGTCACGGAACAACCTTTGGCGGCAGTCCTCTGGCCTGCGCTGCTGCTATAAAAGTGCTGGAAATCATGGAGAGAGATCAGCTTGTACAAAGGGCCTGGCAAGTTGGCCAGGAAGCCCTGGAAATATTTGAGGGTGTCAGGAAAAAACACCCTGAAAAAATTGTGGAAGTCAGGGGCATGGGCCTCATGCTGGGCATTGAACTGGCTTTTGCCGGGAATAAGATATGGAAAGCCCTCCTTGAAAAGGGGTATGTCCTGAACCTGACTCAGGATACTGTTTTAAGACTTCTGCCGCCCCTTGTCATTTCCAGGGATCATATTGAGGGCTTTGCCATGACCCTGGAGATACTTCTGCGGGATTCAGAACTTTGCCAAGGTTGAATATGTTTTCTTTATCCATCCAGTCATCAAAGAAAAATATTGAAAAGATTCTGCCCCTACTGCATCAGCATATTGCCTGGGGATGGGAAGAGAAAGATGAGAGCTTGATCATCATCCATTTTTTCAAAAAAAAACCGGCTCAAGATTTCAAAAAAAAAGTACAGGAAATATCTCCGGATTTTTATTTGGATATTCAACCGGTTCAGAATACAGACTGGACCCGGGACTGGAAACAGTTTTTCAAGCCCATTGAAATCAACAACACCTTCATCGTTCTGCCTGAATGGCTTGAGAACACTTCCTCCCCTTTGATAAAAATCATCATCACCCCCAAAATGGCATTTGGAACCGGTCATCACCCCACCACAAGCCTGTGCCTGAAAACATTGTCCTCTCTGTTCCACCAGGGAAAGCTGAACAAAAACTGGAGGTTTCTTGACCTTGGTACAGGATCGGGCATACTCGGAATTGCCGGGGCAAAACTGGGCATGTCTGGAATCGGAATAGATATTGACGACTCAGCAGTGGACAATGCCAGGGAAAACATCTCCCTGAACAATGTTCAGGACAGGTTTGAAGTCAGAACAGGAGAAGTACTGGGCATGATCAATGACCAGAAGTTCAATCTGATCTTCGCCAATATCATCGCTTCCACTCTCAAAAGGCTGGCAGCCGAAATCCTATCCCTGCTTCATAAGAACCAATATTGCCTGGTCCTTTCCGGAATACTTGAAAAGCAGGTTGATGATGTGACAAAGGTTTACCTGCGGCATGGAATGAATCCGCCTCAAGTCTTTCACGAAGAAGAGTGGAGCGCACTTGCCTGGTTTCATGATTCAGGAGAGAAACATGAGTAATGAAACTCTGCTTCTAAACTTTTTTGATACCATGAGTGCAAAGCTTGGTCCCAGCAATTGGTGGCCCGGAGAGTCTCCATTTGAAGTGTCCGTGGGAGCCATACTGACTCAGAATACGAATTGGAACAATGTGCACAAGGCTCTACTCAACCTCAAGAACAAAGATCTTCTGAATCCCAGAAAAATGTTTCTGCTGAGCGAAAATGAACTGGCTGAACTCATCAGACCTGCAGGATATTTCAGAATCAAGGCAAAACGTCTTAAAAACCTTCTGCATTTTTTGAACGATGAATGCGGGTTCAATTATTCTGTTTTAAAAAACAAAACGATTGATGAACTGCGGGCAAAACTTCTAAGCGTCAATGGAATAGGCCCTGAAACAGCCGACAGCATCATTTTATACGCCCTGAACAAACCCAGCTTTGTTGTGGACGCATACACCAAAAGGATTTTCAACCGACACAGCCTGGTTCATGAAGACATTGATTATCATGATCTGAGAGAATTCTTCATGTCCAGACTTCCCGAAGACCCGGGCCTTTACAATGAATACCACGCCCTTCTGGTCCTTGTGGGCAAAAAATGGTGCAGGAAAAAAACCCCGCTTTGCCCGGAATGCCCTTTACATATCTATCTTGATTAGGGCTGTTATTAATCAAAGAGGACAATACAGACTGAATGATCATGAAAATAATCAAATCAATCCATCACCTCCTTGCACTCTTACTGACTCTTTTTTTCATGTCGACCTGGGATACAAGCCTGGCTGAGCCTTCAGAAGAATTGCGGTCTGAAATTGAAACCCGTCAGGAACAGCTGGTTAAACATAAAAGTGCCGTTGACAGGCTTTCAAAACAGGAGAGAGAAGCGTATTCAAAACTGGCCAGGGCTGAGGACCGGCTGGATGAGATTTCCTCGATTCTGGACTCCCGGGAAAATGAGCTTGCTGATATTGTTTCCCGTCAAGCTGAGATTGCAGATCAGCATGAACAACTATCCCGGGAAAAAGCTTCTACCCAGAAAAAACTGGAAGGCCTGCTGGAAAATATCTGGCCGATTTTCCTGGAAAGTCAGGGCAAGGGTCTGGCTGAAATGATGGAATGGTCGGATCTGGACCGGGAGATAACCTGGCTCAGGGCAATTTATCAAGAAGCTGAAAGGACCTATTCTCTGCTGCAGGAGCAATCGGAAAGCCTGACTTCAAGCCTGAATGAAATTCAGATAATGAAGGAAGAATTTCAGGCCAGTCTCGTCCAGGTTAACAAAACCAAAGACCAGCTCCTGAACCAAAAGCTCGATTTCCTTAGAGAACTGCAGGAGATCAGGGCCCAAAGACTTGCCGGAGAGGAAATGGTCAACGAAATAATTGAGATTATTGATTCCCTCAATTATCAGCTGAGCGCCACAGTTATCCACAAAATAGAATTTGAAGACCTCAAGGGTCACTTGATCTGGCCTGCCAGAGGGAACTTGGTGTCATCCTACAGTCCATCGGGAGATCCGCCCCATAACGGCCTCAGCATATCACTTAACCAGGACAGCCCTATCCAGGCTATTTCCTGGGGAAAGGTAATGCATAACGACACCTTGCGTGGCTTTGGCAGAGTGGTTATATTATTTCATGGCAATAACTATTATACCCTTTACGCTTACCTGTCCGAAAGCAATCTGCAGATCGGCCAGGAAGTTGAAAAAGGAGAAACCATAGGACGCCCTGGTTATTATCCCCAGATCAACAATCATGGCATTTATTTTGAATTGCGTTTTAAGCAAAAAGCCATTAACCCTATTCCCTGGCTGGAAAAATCATAAAGCCTTTTCAAAGATACTGCTTTAAAGGCGCACCAGATGTTATCTTTATTAATTTTGTCCTCTCTGGTCAGGTCCCAAATACCTTGTTTGGGGATTAAAATTAAACCATGTCCTTAAAAGTCAAAGAACCCGACAAGCTGGAGGAAATAATGCGAGTCAACCATTTAATTGGAATTCTTTTAATTCTCATTTTACTGATGCTCTCGCCATGGACTGGCCAGGCCAGAGAAGATCAGTATGAGAGTCTTAAGAGATTCAGTCAGGTTCTGCACCTGATAGAAGATAATTATGTGCACGAAAAAGACCGGGAGGACCTTTTGCAGGGTGCCATTGAAGGCATGCTGCAGAAACTTGACCCTCATTCATCCTATGTCTCTCTGGAAGACCTGAGGATGATGCAGGAAGATTTTTCGGGGGAATTCGGGGGAATAGGAATCCAGATCGGAATGCGCGACAACCAGCTGGTAGTCATCGCCCCGATTGAAGATACACCGGCTCACAAAGCAGGACTCCAGGCTGGAGACATGATCCTTGAAATCAACTCCACGTCCACTCAGGGCATGAGCCTCACCGAAGCAGTCAGACTTATCAGGGGTCCCAAAGGGGAGGCTGTTGTTCTGACCATCCTGTCAGCTGACGAAAACAAACCACAGAAGGTGGAGATCGTCAGGGACACCATCCCTGTTCACTCAGTCAGGATTCAGGAGCTGGAGAAAGGCTATATCCAATTGAGAATTACTGATTTCAAGGGCAATACAACTGATGATCTGAGCAAAGAAATTCGCAGCTACAAATCCCGGAATGATCTAAAGGGAATTATTCTTGATCTGCGAAACAACCCCGGAGGTCTTCTGGATCAGGCTGTTTCCGTGTCAGATATTTTCCTTAATGAAGGGCTTATTGTTTACACTCAGGGCAGGGACAAGAAACAGAGAAAGGATTATAAGGCTTCCAGAAGAGCGGATGATGTGGACACACCCATGATTGTCCTCATAAATGCCGGGTCGGCATCTGCCTCGGAAATTGTTGCCGGAGCCCTGCAGGATCGCAACAGAGCCCTCATCCTTGGTGAGAATACTTTTGGCAAGGGCTCTGTGCAGAGCATTATCCCCCTGTCTGACGGTTCTGCCATCAAGCTGACCATAGCCTTATACTATACCCCCAGTGGACGGGCCATCCAGGCTGAAGGCATTGCTCCTGATTTAAGGATTCCTTTCCAGAAGAAAGCAGCTCCTGAAGATGAAACCCAGCATCCCACCCTCAGGGAATCAGGTTTGGAAATGCACCTGAGAAGTCCAGAACTGCATGATAATGATCAAAATGAATTAAGTGATGAGATAAAGGAGTTGTTGTCACAGGACAATCAGCTTCGCGTGGCCCTGGAGATACTCAGGTCAATGCCCAGGATAAAAGAACTGAGCAATAAACAATAACAGCAGGCTATGACTCCCAGCGGAAAAAAATCCTCCAAAAAGAAAAAGAAGAAAAAAAAGGCTTCTCCAAAGCGGACCACCCTTACAGGGGTCCGCTTTATGTTTTGGGTATCCGCGTTTGGTGTAACATTAGCAGTTCTGTTGGCTATTCTTTTGCTTCCACACAAGGATTCCGCCACAACGAGACATGTGGAACAGCAGATCACTGAAGCAGAACCGGTAAAAGCCAAGAAAGTGCCTGAAATCAAGCCATTTCTTCCTGAAAAACCCAAACCGTTTGTTTATGAGGAAAAAATTGGCGCGGACTTTGATCTCAGGGTCTGGGAGGCGGACATGGCAATTCTCCAGACCCTGTCCCTTATGGGACATGGTGAAGACAGGATGGTCCACAAAAAAATTGAACCCAGATTTTTTTACGGTACGCCCTATCACTTCCAGGAAATTACCATCTATACCATTAATGACCATGACGAGTTTATAAGCAAGCTCAAGGACAATCTTGATCGTTTCTTATCCAATGTTTCCCTGGCCCGGAAACTTCCTGAAAACAAATGGGCAATCAACATAAACGGACAAAATACACATATCCTCACCCTGGAAAGAATCCTGGAGAAACCTTTGCCAGGTTCAGGTAAACTGGTGGTTATTATTGATGATCTTGGAGGAAGTCTTAATTACGCGAAAGAACTGGGCAGCCTAGATTTTCCTGTAATTTTTTCAATCCTTCCCCTTATGCCTGAAACCAGGAAAGTGGCGGATTTTGCCAGAAAAAACAATATTGAAACAATGCTCCATCTGCCCATGGAGCCAAAGGGTTACCCCCAGGGTGTTGAGCCAGGGCCAGGAGCCCTGTTTGTGAGCATGGACGACAATGAGATCACACGCCGGGTGATTGAAAACCTGGCTCAGGTTCCAGGTGCCATAGGCGTAAACAATCATATGGGATCAAGGTTCACCCAGGACTACCGGGGCATGAGTCTCGTGTTTGATGAACTTAAGAAAAACGGTCTTTTTTTCCTGGACAGTCTGACCACATCCAAGAGCGTGGCTGAAAAACTATCCAGGGAAAAAAACATTGATTTTCTCAAGAGACATGTTTTTCTTGATAATGTCCAGGATAAAAACGCCATTTTGTTCCAACTGAGCAAAGCCGAAAACATTGCCATTAAACTTGGTCTGGCCGTTGCTATTGGACATCCATATCCTGAAACCCTTGAAGCGCTGAAGGAGTGGAACGGCCTTAGAAATCAAAAAGTTGAGGTTGTAAAGGTTTCAGAACTTATCGCCACCAGAAGCTACAGCACTGCTTCTCAGGGCAAGATTGAAACAATTCATTATTAGACCATCTAACTCCTCCGGATATTTTTTCGCTTATTCAGGGGGCTATTAAGGAGTTTAAATGACTCAAAGGACTTTTTCCATCATCAAGCCCGACGCTGTCCAGAGAAACCTGCAGGGTGCCATACTCAAGATGATCCAGAAAGCTGGACTTAGAGTCGTGGCCATGAAAATGATACACATGACCAAAAAACAGGCTGAAGGCTTTTACGCTGTACACAAAGGAAAATCTTTTTTTGACAGTCTCACCGACTTCATGTGCTCAGGTCCGGTCGTAGTCAGTGTTCTTGAAGGACCAGACGCCATCAGTACGTATAGAAAAGTCATGGGCGCAACCAATCCGGCCAGTGCTGATGAAGGAACCATACGCAGGGCCTATGCCCTGGACATAGAAAAAAACTCGGTCCATGGTTCAGATGCCCCTGAAACCGCTGCTGAAGAAATAGCATACTTTTTCAACCAGTTGGAGATTGTGGGATGACAACCATCAATGTGGGATTTATTGGCACGGGCAACATGGGCGGAGCCATGATAACCGGGTTTGCTCCTTCAGATGAATTCAGGGTTCTGGGTCATGATCCGGACAAAAATAGACTGGCCGGACTTGAAAAAAAATGCGGCCTTATCCCGGTGGACGATGCTCAATCATTAGTCAGCAATTCGGATTATATTTTTTACGCGGTTAAGCCGGGGTTAATGGAGAGTGTAGTCAAACAGACCGCCTCAGAGCTTGCCGATTCAAAATGTCTGGTGTCCATTGCCGCTGGAATTCCACTGGCCAGGATTATTTCCTGGTCTGGCGACAGGTGTCCGGTGGTCCGGATCATGCCCAATACACCTGCTCTCATTGGCAAGGGTGTGTTTGCTCTTTGTCTGGATCACGATAAAATCAGATCCAGTCAAAAGGAATTCCTGACCAGAATCATATCATGCCTTGGCAAAACATTCATCCTTCCTGAAAAATTTTTTCATCTTTTTACGGCCCTTATCGGTTCCGGTCCAGCGTATGTCTACTATTTCATGGAAAGCATGGTCGAAGCCGGAGTCCTCCTAGGCATGGATCGCCAGACAACCCTGAAAATGGTCAAAGAGCTCTTTGCCGGATCATCGGAAATGAGCCTGCAAAGCGATATGCATATTGCCCAGCTCAGGGAAATGGTCACCTCTCCGGGAGGGACAACCATAGCCGGGCTAAGGGTTCTGGATGAAAACAGGGTTAAGGCATCCATTATGAAAGCCGTGGAAATGGCCATGAAGAGAAGCGTTGAATTGGGAAAATGACCGGATTAATAGAACAATGCTTCAAGATACAGCTGTCCATTGGTGAGAATTGTTTATTGCTATCCGCTTTATACCAGACCGGCCAGATGGTTGACCGGCCCATCACCCCTGCCCAGATCAAAGGTAGTTTGCAAAGCTTGCTGCAGATAATTTCGCGCCTTTAAAACAGCCCTCTGCATATCCATACCTTTGGCCAGATTGGCAGTAATTGCCGCGGAAAGGGTGCATCCGGTTCCGTGGGTATTTCTGGTATTGATTCTTGATTTTTGAATAGGCAAGGGATCAGTATTATAAATGCCCAGCCAGTCAATCATCTCTTTTTGATTCTTGAAGTGACCGCCCTTGATGAGAACGGATTTAGCCCCCATTTCCCTGAAAATGCGGATGCCTTCTAATATCTTTTCTGGATCATTCATATTCTTTATCCCGGTGAAGAGCTCAGCTTCAGGCTTATTGGGTGTGATAAGGTCAGACATGGGAATGATATGTTTTTTCAGGGCGTTTACTGCTTCGTCCTGTAAAAGCTTATGGCCGGTCTGGCTCATGCAGACTGGATCCACAACCAGCGGGATAGTCCTGTTTCGCAGGGAATTGGCCACCTCGACTATAATCTCCCGGGAAAACAGCATTCCTGTCTTGGCCGCCTTCACAGGAAAATCATCGAGCACACTCTCCATCTGCAGAGCCACAAAACCTGGTTCAGGGACAGACAACCCATGCACTCCAAGTGTATTCTGAGCCGTGAGTACTGTAATGACTGACAGGCCATACACTCCATGCACGGCAAAAGCCTTGAGATCAGCCTGAATCCCGGCCCCTCCTCCTGAATCAGAACCAGCAATGGTCAATGCACAATCAAGCGGCCTGTTCATATACTGTTTCCTGTATCTGGATTGTAAAATTGGCTGCTGATTACGGGAAACAAAAGAGAAACAAGCTTATCAGCAGGCAGGTATTTAAAATTAGCCATAAAACCTCATCCCTTAATCTTATCCAGTTTTTTTCTGAATTCTGGCCCAGGCATCTCTCAAGGTAGCTGTGCGGTTAAAAACAGGCTTATCAGGTTGCGAATCCGGATCTACGCAAAAATATCCCAGCCTTTCGAACTGACAATGGTCCCCTGGGCAGAGATCCGCCAGTCCGGGTTCAATGAAACACGAGTCAAGCACCTTAAGGGAATCAGGGTTGATATATTCCAGAAAATCAATTCCTTTTTTTTCATCTTCAGTTGGGTTGGCCCTGGAAAAAAGACGGTCATACAGCCTGACCTCGGCCTTTCCGGCATGTCTGGCTGAAACCCAGTGCAAAGTGGCTTTGACCCTGCGATTGTCAGGAGCATCTCCTCCTTTGGTGGCAGGATCATAATTACAGTGAATTTCTCTGATATCTCCGGTGGCCTGGTCTTTAACAACTTTCTCACAGGTGACAAAATAAGCGTACCTGAGTCTTACCTCGCGTCCTGGAGCCAGCCGGAAGAACTTTTTTGGAGGATTTTCCATGAAATCATCAAATTCAATATAAAGCTCACGGGAAAAAGGAACCTTTCTTGTCCCCATGGACTCGTCCTCTGGGTTGTTTATCGCCTCGAGTTCCTCATCCATGTCTTCAGGGTAATTGGTAATGATCAGCTTTACGGGATTCAGCACAGCCATGAACCTGGGAGCTTTTTTGTTCAGGTCTTCGCGAGCGCAATATTCAAGCATGGACATATCAACAATATTGTCGCTCTTGGCTACGCCTATTAGATCACAGAAACGCCTTATGGATTCCGGTGTGTATCCGCGACGCCGCAGTCCTGACAAAGTGGGCATTCTGGGATCATCCCAGGAACGGACATGGCCTTCACTCACCAGTCTGGCCAGCTTTCTTTTGCTCATGACTGTATAATTAAGATTCAATCTGGCAAACTCAATCTGCCGGGGATGACAGCTTACAGGAAGCTGGTCCAGAATCCAGTCATACAGGGGCCGGTGATCCTGAAACTCCAGGGAGCACAGGGAATGGGTAATCTCTTCAATGGAATCAGACAGACAATGGGCATAATCATATGTGGGGTATATGCACCAGGAATAACCTGTGCGGTGGTGATCTGCATTGACGATTCTGAATATTACCGGATCACGCAGATTGATATTGGGGGATGACATATCGATCTTGGCCCTTAAAACATGGGTCCCCTCATCAAACTGACCTTTTTTCATGGCCTGAAAAAGCTTGAGATTTTCATCCAAACTTCGATCCCGAAAAGGACTGTTTTTACCTGGTTCGGTCAGAGTTCCCCTGTATTGCCTGATCTCCTGGGGACTGAGGCTGCAAACATAGGCCTTCCCTCTTTTGATCAGCTCCAAGCCATACTCATAAAGCTGATCAAAATAATCCGAAGCATGATAAAGGTGTTCTCCCCAGTCAAAACCAAGCCAGCGGACATCATTCATGATAGATCGTACATATTCAGGGTCTTCCTTTCTGGGGTTGGTATCATCAAAGCGTAAGTGGCATCTGCCTCCAAAATCCCTGGCTACTCCGAAATTCAGACAGATGGACTTGGCATGACCTATATGCAGGTAGCCGTTGGGTTCAGGAGGAAATCTGGTTACAACCTGATCATGCTTCCCGGAAGACAGGTCTTTTTCTATAATGTCACGGATAAAATTTGACTGTGTGCTTATTTCCATCCAGAAGCCGAATATCCTTTATTGTTTATGTTCAACAGATTGGAATAGTTAATAAAATAATGCCTCAACTAAATACCAACCGCACTGAATTTGAATATCTCCTAGTTTGAGCGATTTTATCTTTCATTGCGAGGGAAGCGAAGCAATCTCAGCCATTTATTATGAGATTGCTTCGCTACCAAGACTCATTCGTAATGGCAGGCTTATCAGACAGCAACAGGAAGATCGCTCAATTCAGGTATCCTTTATGCCCTGTTCTGTAAAGAAAAATCAGATTATGCAGTATTAAAAGCCTGTTGCAGTCTGTACCTTAAATGGGTGAAACGCCTTTCAGCGCCCATATTCCTGATACCAAGTCCCATAGCCTTTTTGGAACCAATAATGATGGCCAGCTGTCTGGCTCTGGTCAAGCCGGTATAGATAAGATTTCTCTGCAGAAGCATGTAATGTTGTGTAACAACTGGCATTATAACAGCCGGATATTCACTGCCCTGAGATTTGTGCACGCTGATGGCGTAAGCCAAAGTCAGCTCATCAATATCATCCAGGTCATACTTTATCTTTCTTCCTTCAAAATCAACCTCCATTTCTGATTCTTCAGGATCATAGTCTGATATCCAGCCGAGATCGCCGTTAAAAACCTCTTTTTCATAATTATTTCTGATCTGCAAAACTCTGTCCCCCACCCGGAAGGACCTGTATCCACGGACAACAGCATCTGGACCTGGGTTCAGTTTGTCCCGCAGAACCCTGTTCAGCTCCATTGTGCCCACCTCTCCCTTATGCATGGGAGTCAGAACCTGAATGTCCCTGAGGGGATCAAAGCCATAAACATCTGGAATGCGATCACATACCATATAAGTAATCAGATCTTGAATTTTACCCAAATCCTCCTGCTCCACCCAGAAAAAATCCGCGTGAGGCGGAACCTTGGAAGAATTAACCGGGAAATTGCCTGTATTTATCCTATGGGCGTTGACTACAATTGAACTTTCTCTGGCCTGTCTGAAAATGCTGGTTAAGATCGCCCTGGGCAGGGTTTCGCTGGACAGGATATCTTTAAGCACATTTCCCGGTCCAACAGCCGGAAGCTGGTTTACATCTCCTACCAGAATCAGCCTGCAGGTCACTGGGAGGGCGCGCAGGAGTTGAACCGTCAAATGGGCGTCAAGCATTGAGGTTTCGTCAACAATGACCACGTCAGCCTTGAGCTTGTTTTCCTCATTATGGTCAAAGCCCCCGCCGGGATTATATTTCAGAAGACGGTGAATGGTTACCGCCCCGGCACCTGTTGCCTGGGAAAGTCTTTTAGCAGCGCGGCCAGTGGGAGCGGCCAGCTTGACCTTGAGGCCAAGGCTGGTCAAGGCTTTGACAATCATCCTTGTAATGGTTGTCTTGCCTGTGCCGGGACCGCCGGTGATTATATATGCCTTGTTCAAGCAGGCATCCAGGACAGCCCGCTTCTGTTCAGGGGTCAGGGTGATCTTGGCCTTGTTTTCCAGCTCAGATATACGGACCTGGATTTTTTTTTCAGACAAGCCTGAAGGGTGAGTGGTTAGACTGCAAAGCCTCTGAGCGGTCTCTATTTCCATTTTGTAAAAAAAAGTCAGATACACAGCCCTGGAAATGCCCTGCTCAGGCAGGTTCTCCAACACAATTTTTTTCCTCTCCTCAAGGGAATCAATGGCGGATTCAATAACCTCATGGCCAATATTTTCCAGAGCCTCAGAGACTTTGCTTATCAATTCCCGGGCCGGATAGAAAAGATGTCCTTTTTCACTCAGCTGAAAAAGGACATACACAACAGCCGCCTGAAGCCTCTGGGGACTGTCCGGAGCCACGCCCAGCTTCAGAGCCATTCTGTCAGCTGTTTTGAATCCCACTCCCCGGATATCGTAGACCAGATCATATGGATTCTCAGAAATTCTGGCCATTGATTCACTGCCATATTTCCTGTAAATTCTACCGGCAAAGGTAGTTGGTATTTCATGGGTCTGCAGAAAAAGCATCAGGTTTCTGACCTCGCGCTGACTTCCCCATGACTTTTTGATTTTTTCGAGTTTTTTTGGCCCCAGGCCTTCAATCTCAAGGAGCTTATCTGGTTGCTCTTCCAGAATATCCAGGACTTTTTTGCCGAACCTGCCCACCATTTTACCGGCCATGACCGGTCCAACTCCTTTGATCATTCCCGAACCAAGGTATCGTCTGATTCCATTTACGCTGGCCGGGAAAAGCTGTTCAAACTCAGAAACAATAAATTGTCTCCCATATTTTGGATGCTCTTTCCACTGGCCCTTTAAAGAAAGCATCTCACCTGGAATCAACCTGCCCATGGTCCCGCAAACAGTAATCTGTCCAGGCTCCTGAGAGGAAATTACTCTGGCAATGGCGTAGCCGTTTTCCTCGCTAAAAAACAATAGATTTGTGACTTCAGCTTTTAGAAAATTCATGAGTGGAATTTTAACTGCCTGATTAATAAACTTATTGAAACTGTTTAATGCGTTATAAAAATAAACTAACTGAAATCATTTTGGATTTCAATTTATAAACATGACAGGAATTTTCAATAAAAACCCGGACAGGTTCCAGCACAATCAGACCACACCAGGATATTGACTAAAGGGTGACATGTGTTTAAATCACTGTTTCAGATATCTGCCACCCTTTGAGAGGTCCCTTGATTATGAAAAAATTCATTGCTGCAGCTATTTTTATTACTGCTGTTTTTACCCTCATGTTCACGTATACTTCACAGCAACAGCAGCAGGAACAGGCTTTTAGAGCAGCCCTGCCGGAAATACCCTTTCCGGGCATGGTAACCCTGGTCAATATGGGCGCTGATTCATGTGTGCCCTGCCAGATGATGCAGCCCTTTCTGAATGAACTTAAGGTTGAATATGAAGATCAGGTCAAAATCGCCTTTATCGATGTCTGGAAACACACTGATTATGGCCAGAAATTCGAGATATTTTCAATTCCCACCCAGATATTTTTTGATCATCATGGCCTGGAGTCTTTTCGTCACCAGGGCTATCTGGATAAGAAGTCCATTATCATAATACTGGACGAGCTTCTTGAAAATCAAAAGGCCGCTGATATAAATCAGGCTTCAACCCTGGAAAGTTAGCAGACTGCTCTTAAGTTACCACCAGATCTTATTTTCTGGTGGCAATAATTATCCCGCCAAAAATCAGCAATCCGCTGACTCCATGTACCCAGCCTATGGGTTCCCCAAGGATCACAAACGCTCCAAGTCCGCTGAAAAGCGGCAGAGAATAATATATCAATCCGGCTGTGGAAGGTCCCACAATAGCTACAGCTTTTGTCCAGAGAAAAAATGAAATCAGGGAGGCACCAAGGCCGATATAAAGAACCGATCCCACAACATCTAAGGACAGAGCTGGAAAACCGCATACTGATATTTCCAGGACCGCCCAGGGCAAAAGCATGGCAAGACCCAGTAAAAAAGTTGACATGAGGAAGGTGCCCTGGCTGATCTGAGGGGGCTTTTTCCGGATCAGAATGCTGTAGCCGCCGAAAATTATGGCTGCCAGCACCATCCACAAATCACCTGAAGCAATTGAAAGTTTCAGCAGAACAGAAAAATCCCCTCTGGTTATCAGTAGTACAACCCCGAATAAAGCCAGAAAAAGACCAGCAATCCTAGCCGTGGTTATTGGTTCCCCCAGAAAAATCCTGGCAAATATGATGATGAATATCGGCGTGGAAGTGGCGATCAAGGAAAGATTAAGTGCGGTTGAGGTATGAGCGGCCACATAAATCAATGTATTGAACACAGTGATCCCCATAAAGGCTGTGGGCAATAGATAGCCGAGATTCTCCCTGATAACGGACATATCCTTCCAGGTATTGAGCCCGGCCAGGGGAAGAAGAGCCAGACAGGCCACTGTCCACCGCAATAAAGCCAGAGTGGCCGGCTGAATAATTTCGTTCAATCCTCTGGCCACGATAAAATTTCCAGACCAGATCATGGTTGCGGCCAGAGCAAAAATAAAACCGAACCACCTCATGGAGCGGCTGGTAAATGAAGTACGCATTGGAATTCTTCTTTTATAAAAAAAATCTTGATGACCGGCTCAGCTGTTTTCCATTCTTTTTGAGAACTTGTATGATTTTGTTCAGGTATTGTCCTAAAGCCGATCAGGCTGATTGTCGACAATTTCATTTCAGCCTTGGCAAGATCGTTATTTGATCCCGGGCTGGTCTGTCCAGAAAACAGAATAAAATAAAAAACCCGGCAGAGTATTCTGCCGGGTTTTTTTCGATTATTTTGACTGTCTGATCTGACTACCTATTAAGCTGACCTTTGAGGGCGGCAATTCTTTTGTCAAGGGGAGGATGGCTCATGAAAAGGGCTTTCCAGTCAAACCCTTCAGACTTTCCATTGATGCCAAAGGAAGCCATCTGGTCTGGCAAGGGCTCCTGGATGCCTCTTTTTAGCTTTTCCAGAGCAGAAACCATTTTTTCTCTACCGGCCAGTTTTGCTCCTCCGGCGTCGGCCCTGAATTCACGCTGCCTGCTGAACCACATGACTATGGTACTGGCCAGTATACCAAAAACTATCTGAGCCACAATGGTGGTAACAAAGAATCCGATCCCATGTCCTTCTTCATTTTTGAAGATGACCCTGTCCACAAAATGACCCACAATTCTAGAAATAAATATCACAAAAGTATTGACCACGCCCTGAATAAGGGTGAGTGTAATCATGTCACCGTTGGCAACATGACTGACTTCATGGGCAAGAACAGCCTCAACTTCATCCTGGTTCATATTTCTTAAAAGACCCGTACTGACGGCAACCAAAGCGTTATTCTTGTTCATACCTGTGGCAAAGGCATTGGGTGCCTCTGAATCAAAAATCCCTACTTCAGGCATGCCGATTCCAACTCTTGAAGCCTGCTGCTTGACTGTCCTGACCAGCCAGTTTTCCAGCTCATTTTTAGGGCTGGTTATGACTCTGGTTCCAGTAAGGCGCTTGGCCATCCATTTAGATATTGCCAATGATATGAATGATCCTCCAAAACCGAGTACAGCCGCAAAAATCAATAAATTATAATAATCAATGCCTATCCGCTGCTCATCAAGTATCCCGGTCACGCCCAGAATGCTTAACACTACAAAAAGGACAGCCAGGATTGCTATGTTGGTCACAAGAAACAAGAAAACTCTTTTCATCTTTTAAAATCCTCCGGATAATTTTATGATTATAAAATAATAATTTCTTATTAAAAAAATTGCTTATCTATTTATCATTATTTTGCAAAAGCCATTTCCTGTCAATATCAAACTGTCTGAAATCTCCTGATAATATTCTGAAGAACTTTACAGGGTGGGAACAAAAGGCTAAATTAAAATATTACAAGTATAAATAAGTTCTAATTATTGCTGGTCAATACTGAAAAACGGAGTAACAATAATGATAACCAGACAAGAAGCCATTGAATTAATAAGGGATAATCTTTCGGAAGAAAACCTGATCAGACACTCTCTTTCAACAGAAGCGGTTTTAAGGGAAATGGCCTCCAGGCTGGGTAAGGATCAGGAAGTCTGGGGCTTGACTGGTCTTTTGCACGATCTTGATTATTCCATTACCACCAAAGACTACTCACAGCATGGGTTAAAGAGTTCGGCAATGCTTCAAGGCAGACTTCCAGATGAGTCCCTGAGGGCCATCAGAATCCATGCCACGGAAATGAATGCTTCTGGAAAACCGGAAACTGAGCTTGATTTTGCGCTGCGCTGCGGAGAAACTGTGACTGGACTTATAATGGCAGCTGGTCTCATCCGTCCTGGGGGTCTTGAAGGAATGAAACCAAAGAGCCTGAAAAAGAAAATAAAAGACAAGGCCTTTGCCGCTTCAGTTAACAGAGAAACAATCAAAGAACATGAAAAACTGGGGCTTGACCTGGACGCATTTTTGGCCCTTTCCATAGCTGCCATGCAGTCAATATCCGGGGAAATCGGGTTTAATCAGCCTTCATGATCTGAATATACCTCATCCAGGATTTCTCTGCCACCGCCATCCAGGACTTTTCTGGCAAGCTCTATCCCAATTTGTAACGCGTCCTTGGGCTTACCGGTCTTGGTGCGGCGGACAACGGTACGGCCAGTCAGATCAGATACCAG
>PXDF01000155.1 GCA_003566455.1 Desulfonatronovibrio sp. | reverse complement strand
TATGTTGTGACGAGACAAATAAATGGCGAAAGGGGCAAGGAAGGTGATTATCAGTGGAAAGAGTATGGTATGACTTTGCAGGATTTCCACGGTACCTATCCTCTCAAGATGCAGAAGTTTCTGATTTTGTTAAAGCCGCGGAACGTGTAAAGGTAAAATTTCGGAATGCTTTTAATCATTTCGCATCACTTATTTTTAACGTTTTAGTGTCTTAAGTCTTCAAGATATCTTTTAACGAATATCGCAGAATCCAAGGCTCAAACTTTCGAATAGCTGATTTTGCCCGGTCATTATTATTACCGGACATTTACTAAAACAATCTATTTTAAAATTCTGGTGAGCATGGATTGTTTAATTTACGTAAGCCACAAAAAAATCAGGTATGGCCAGATTTAGAAGGTTCTGAATAATCATTCCGTTAAAGACACCAACCAGGATAATGCCAATGGCTACGATAAGTACCGGTATAAGCATGAGCAGGCTCATTTCATTCCTTTTCATTGACTCAAATTCTTTTGGGCTTTGATCCGGAGAAACCTGTCCAAATGCCAATGTAAGTTCACTTGACTGGATGATTTTTTTGTCGTCGGACTTCTCATATGGCCTGAAAAAGGCGATATTGATAAACCTGAATAGATAGGCAACAGCCAGTAATGTACTCAGGAGAATGGCAAATACAAAAAACCATGATTCAGTCTCAATGGCCCCCAGCAAAAGATAAATCTTACTGAAAAAGCCGCCGGTGGGCGGGATTCCGACCATTGATAATAACGCGATAATAAAGGCGAACGTTGTAATAGGCATTACAGTTGGAAATCCGCGCATTCTGGACATACTCAGCGTGCCCATCTTATTCAGGATCCCTCCCGCTGCCATAAACAGAACAAGCTTCATCATGGCATGATTAAGGATGTGCATCAGGGCGCCGATAAAGGCCAGTGGGTTTGCCAGGGTGATACCGAGGGTTATATATCCGATATTGGCAACTGAAGAATAGGCCAGCATTCGCTTGATATCTTTCTGGGCAATGGCCAGAATGGATCCGGCTATGATGCTTGCCGCGGCGACCCAGGTCAGAGTTTCTATAAACGTGGGGAATTCATATATTGTGAGAACACGGATAAGAACATATGCAGCAACTTTAGTCCCAATGGGGGCGATGAGTACCGTTGCCGTTGATGAAGCATAGGTATAAGCGTCCGGAAGCCACTGGTGGATGGGAAAAAGACCCATTTTGACTGCCAATCCCAGAACGATAAGCACAAGGCCAACAATGACTGCTGTCTGGTCCTGCACTTCGGGTAAAACCGAGGCAATATCCACCATGTTCAGGGTTCCGGTGCTGATAAAAATAAAGGCTACACCCATCAGGTAAAATGCGGCTCCTGCTGTACCCAGGGTCAGATAGCGAAACGCTGAAAAGGGGGCTCTTTTGTTGCCTATGGCCAGAAGAGCGTATCCGGCAATAGCCGCTATTTCCAGAAAAACATACAGGTTGAAAAGGTCGCCGGTAAGCGTCATGCCGGCAAGTCCGCCAAGCAAAAGCATGCTCACTGAATAGAAAGGCATGACTTTTTCAGGCAGTTCCATGGCCACATTGTCCTTGGCATAAATTATGACCATAAGGGCTGAAAAGCTGATAAGCAAACTGATAAAGGCGGATAAGGGATCAAGTACAAGCTCGATTCCCAGGGGAGGCATCCATCCGGCCAGATGATAACTGATGGTTCCGTTGGTGAGCACCTCCTGAAGACCCAGAAGGCTGACAACAAATACAGCGGCCGAAGTCAGAACAGCAACATAAAAGGCCGACCCGGCCCTGAAATATCCGGTAATTGGAATTATAATGGCGGCCAGCAAATAGAGAACGGGAATGAGAGCAGGAGAATTTTGTGCAATCATTGTTCTTTTGTCCGATCTAGAAGTTCATTTTCATCCAGTGTATTGTAATTACGGTAAACCGAGACCGCCAAAGCAAATGAGACGCCCAGTGTAACTACGGCCACAACAATGGCGGTAAGCATCAGAGTGTGAGGTAATGGGTTCAGGTATAGATCGGGATTATCCAGAGAAATATTCGGATCCATAACCGGAATGGTTCCTCCGTCTTTGTATGCGCTTACTATCCAAACCATTATCGTTGCGCTCTGGATCATGGACATGCCCATAATTTTTTTCATGAGGTTTCTTTTCATCATCATGGCGTAAATGCCGATCATGAACAGAAGCATCAGAAAAAAATAAGCGTAATGGCCCTCAATAAGTTCAAGCATAATCTACTTCCAATATGTCGTCATATATCGTGATTAAACCTGTCATAACCCCCAGGGTTATTCCGAGTTCCACGAAAAGAATGCCATAGTAACGCATGTATGCGGGCTCAAGCCATTGCACGGGTAGATGAGCATAATCCAGAAAGTAACCTCCACCCAAAATAGCGACTATTCCGGTCCCAACAAAAATAACTGCCCCAATTGCACAATTGGTCAGAGTTCTCTTGGCAGCAACATGAGCCTGGCTGTTTTCGGCTCCAACGGTCATCCTGAGCAGCAGCACTCCGGCGGCCAGTAGAACGCCTCCCTGGAAGCCCCCTCCAGGTCCGTAGTGACCATGAAAAAAAACATATATTCCGATGAGTTGGATAATTGGAGCCAACCCCCGACCCGCGACTTCAATAATTGGACTGTGGGTCTGGCCTGTCATGACCGTTTTCTCCTTAAAACAAAAAAACAGCCTATGGCGCCGGCAAAAACCACGATCAACTCTCCCATTGTATCTGTGGACCGGTAGTCAGCCAGAACCACGCAGACCATGTTGGGGGTCTTGGCATCTTTGTAGGCATTTTGTATGTAGTACGCGCCGGCTACAGGAGTGCCAGCCGCATTGGTAATCTGCTGTGCTGGAGCATTGAGATCTCCACGCGCGGGCAGATCAGCTACAGTGTACATCAACAACCCAGCCAATATTCCAAGTATGATGAATTGAAAAATTTTCAATCTTCACTCTTCCTTGTGGTTTTAAAAATTGCCGCAACAAAATAAATCCCCACAATTCCCGCACCAACCACTGCCTCGGTAAAGCCGACATCCACAGCACCCATGGAAATCATAAGCAGAGCAACCATAAAGCTGAAGATGGTCAGGGTGACTACCGCGGCCAGGAGGTTTCTAAGGTTTAAAGCTATTAAAGCGGCCACAATTAAGATGGCGAATAAAAGGAATTCAATCTGCCAGTGCATGGATTAACCTTCTTTTTCATTTCGTTTCCAGTGTTTAACCCCATGGATCAGGGCTCTTCTGGCCAGAGCGTGGGCAGCCACCGGACTGGTCATGCCCACGAAAACCGCAATCAGTCCAAGCTTAAGGCTGGTGAGATTTATTCCATTATAAAACATGAGACCAACAATAAACAGCATTATGCCCAGGGTATCCACCTTGCCTGAGGCGTGAGCTCTGGAGAAAAAATCGGGAAAACGGTTGACGCCGATACTGCCAACGAGCATGAACGCCGCGCCCAAAAGGACGAATATGACTGTAAATATGTTTGCTATTGCTTCCATGGCTTATTTCCTTCGGGTTGACTTGAAATACTTGGCCATGGCTATGGCGCCCACAAAATTGAGAATGGCGTAGCCAAGGGCGATGTCCACAAACATATCCACGCGATCGTAAATCACCCCAAAAAGCAGGACCAGGGTGATGGTCTTGGCGCCGACAGCGGCAGACCCAAGAAGACGGTCAAATACCGTGGGCCCATCGTAAACCCGGTAAAAGGGAATGAGCAGGACAAGGGCCAGAATAGCGGCAATCATCACAAAAAAATTTTCCATGACTATTTCCTGTCCCGCCTTGATACTGATTTTCTGATTTCAAGGGAACTTTCAAGAATGGAAATATCAGTGCACATTTCTTCAGGCGTGCATTTATTCAGATAAAGCCGACCCACTCTGGCCTCCATATCTCCGCTGACCAGCTCTTCTTCCATATCTTTGATAAGGGCGTGGACCGTGAAGAAATCATCCTTGATGTCGACAGTTAAGGTCCCCGGAGTAAGAGTGATGGAATTGCCCAGGATAACCTTGGCCAGTGGGTTTGGAAGTTTGCTCCTGAACCTGACAATCATGGGGTTTATGGGCATTTTGGGATGAAGCGTGAGATAGGCGACAAAAGTACCTGATTTGACAATCTGCCACAGCAGCCAGAAGAGATACAGGATCATGCGATGCACAATGACATTGCTGCCCACGACCTGTTCTCCGTTGCTCATTGGAACGAAGCTTATTCTGTAGTTGAGCCAGACTACCAGCAAAACCGATAAAGCGCCGTATATAATGTGTTCGAGATCGAAATGGCCGCTGAGAACCAGCCACAAAGCCATTAGAAGTAAAGCCTGGAGAATAACGGCTTTGTATTTTTTGAAAAAACCTGTTTGCACTTGTTCTGAACCAGAGGATTGGGCCATTCGTTTATTCCGCTTGATTATTTTCAGAAAGGCTTGTGAATAAAATTACAAACTGCCGATAGCTTGAAGCTTTTATTTTTATTCGTAATATCTGTCAAGAAAAAATATCCGCGATTACAAGGTAAATTTTCACCTTCAAATTCTGAGATTTTTTTGGTTATTTGGGATGAATCATTTTTATCTCAATAAAAAACCCAGACTGAATATTTACGACGGCTAATCAATTTTTCAGCTGAAATTCTGTCTCAGGACAAAAAGCGGTAATTATTTTAAAAAAAACAGTTGATTTTATGGTAATCAATTATTAATAATACTAGATATCATTATTAAAAAAATTCTGCTCATTTACCTGTTAAATACCAATTTTCCAGTTGAATTTTTATTTGAGGAACTTATTATCTTTAAAAAAATAGTTGGTATTAGCCCTGTGGCTGCCCAGGTTTGTGTCAGGATCAACCAATCCCTTTCCGAATATTTACCTGTTACGACTTAAAAAAGAGTGGATTAGTTAGGTGGTTGCTGCTATTGTTTAAATAATCATGACCTGAATTGCACGATTTTCATGTAACTGTTGAGATAGCTCAGCTTTCCTGGCAATTACAGATAAAATCACAAACTCCAGGCAAATAATAGTGAAACGATGATAATTCTCAATCAATACAGGGAGTCAAAAGATGAGCAAGGAAAAATTTAAAAACTGGGTCTGTACCGCTCTGGAAATGGAAGAAAAAGGCAAGGCCTTTTATGAAAAAGCCCTGGCACAGTGTGAAAAGGGTATGGGAAAAGAGATATTCACCATGCTGCGCGATGATGAGATCAGGCACATTCAGAGAATCAAGGAAATCGAAGAGGCTCTGGATCAGGACAAAGACCTTGAGAAGGCCTGCAGAATCGATGAGCAGCCGGACGATTTAAAAAAAGTGTTCAGAGATATGGCTGCCAAATCCCTTAACGAAAAACCATGCGTCTCCACTGTAAAGGCCCTGCAGGCAGGCATTGATTTTGAACTGGCCCTGGTCAAATTCTATGAAGACGCCCTTAAGCAGGCAGAAGAAGACCTGGAAAAAGAGTTCCTGCGCAGGATGATTGCTGAGGAGAAGGGACATTATGTGCTCTTGAGCGATCTTAACTATTATTATGAAGACCCAGAAGGATGGGCCATGGGCCAGAGCCACGCCGGCCTGGACGGAGCTTAGTCGGTGAATCGGTTAGTCTGTGAATCGGTGAATCGGTGAGTCGGTGAATCAGACATCAGAGGTCGGAGTTCGGAGGTCGGCAAGAAGAGAGAAAGATTAGCCGCCCGCTTCGCTCGACGAACACAGACTTGAAGACAGACATGAAGACAGAATGTCAATATTTTGCTGCGGGCGACTTTCCCCGCAGCAAAGGTGTCCACGCCTAACGGCGTAACTATCAGGCACCCACTTTAACATGATAACTTTTCCATAGAAGAATATCTGAACATATCAGCGGTTATGGACAATATTTAAAAAATTAAAGTGGGTGCCTGATGACAAGTTTTTCTCCGGCCAGCGTCGGCCGGAGAAAATTGATTGTTTTTTGTCAGTGTATGTCTGTGTGGTTCTGTGGCTAATAATCTTAAATCGGACGTCTGACGTCTGATTTGAGAAGCTGGCGGTTAATCTTAAATTCCGATGATGGAGATCTAATTGCGAAAAGAACTGAATATTCTCATTGGCGGAGAAGCTGGACAGGGGCTGGTCACCGTGGGAGAGCTTCTGACCAAGGCTTTGATTCGTTCTGGCTATAATG
>PXDF01000096.1 GCA_003566455.1 Desulfonatronovibrio sp. | reverse complement strand
TTTTTTCTTTTGGCAAGGAAATCAAGCAATTATGAGGAGGCGTATCTTAATACGGTGACGAATAATTGTGCAGATTGACGCCGCCAAAAGGGAAAAGAACCGTTTCCGGATGAAAACTAACTACAACCCTCAGGAAGAGGGCAGTTGTCGCTGGAAAATAAATCTAAGGTATCTGATAAACCTTGATGTAGGAGATGGGATATACATAGATGAAATTAACTCCGGTCAGCGGGATTTGAAGGTATCCATACAGCGGCAGTCTCATATCAGGCTGTTTCCGGAAGAATATCAGTTAGCCTTTAGCAGGCTGCAACAGAAGAGAGAAGAATAGATTTCAGAAATGACATAAGCTTGGCCAGATGGATATCGTCCGAAGTCTGTAAAAAGGGAGATATTCATTCATGACGGAGAATAACTTCATGAGTCCTATACTTAGAATTCAACTCCCTGCATCTTCTTGCAATTATTTCAGGAGGTCTCAGTATTGATTATCGGAATAATCAGAGGACTGGGCAAATTCTATGCTGATAGAATGGAAGTTTTGGAAATCTGGGTGCACAAGAATAAAAGCCAGGGGCTTCCTGTAGTTAGAGGTTCAAGGGTACCAATTACATTTATTTTGAACGGTGAACAATATGAAGCCGGTCTCAGATCAACAAAGAATTGCGATTATGTCTGGATCTGCCCAGATCTCATAAATGAATACGGACAGCCTGTAAAACTATCGCATGTACTGAGCAAGAGTGGCTTCCAGAACAATCAGCGGGTTGGCCTCGGCTTGCATGGCAGAAAAGTAACTCTTAGCCGGGTTTCATGATCAGAAATGACCACCAAAGGGTATCCATTCATGAGGAGTACGTCATGTTTGTCGAGATTCTAGCCCTGGCAGTAATCATGTTTGTCATATACATAGCTTTTTTTGAAAAGAAGTAATCAGTTGCAGTAAGTAAAAAAGTCATGAATAAAGGTTCACAAGTTCTAAAAATACCGTTCACTGAAGGTGAATGGATCATAGATACCAAAAATCCTGGCAGGCCTGGACAATACACAGGAAACTGGAAAAGTATAGGCAACAATATGGTAATGGTGCAGCTGGCTTATCCTGGAGGGGATACCAGCTATCGTCCTTTAAGTTTATTGGAGACAATGCCAAAGTCTGTTGGAACCATCGAAGATAAATTAATAAGCGGGCATTTCGGGAAATTTAGTGATTTAAGACGGCTTATTACCTATGAAAAACTAAAAGGCACTCTCCATGAAATAATTTATTCCATGGAAGCCGCACAAATCGACTTTTATCCATATCAGTTCAAACCAGTCCTCAAGTTTATAAACACTCCAACAGAACGTCTTATCATTGCCGATGAGGTTGGTCTTGGAAAAACTATCGAAGCAGCACTAATATGGATGGAGCTGCAAGCCCGCAGACAAGCCAATAGATTGCTTGTGGTTTGCCCTAAAATTCTTGCCAACAAATGGAAGGATGAACTGCGCACCAAGTTTTTGTTAAACGCCAGAATGGTAAATTTTTTTGAGCTGCAGGGCGAGGTAGAAGAATTAAAACGTTTTGGCCTTTCTCATTCTTTTGCTTTGATTGCAACATATACGGGCCTTCGTCCGCCCAAGCCAGAGCTTTCACTTCTTAAAGATGCTATAGACGATGATGGAAAAGGCTCTCCAAAAACCAATCTGCTTCGTGAAATCAGGCACTGGGACAAAGAGTATTTCCCTTTTGATCTGGTCATATTTGATGAAGCTCACTACATGCGAAATCCCGCGACGACAACTTTTCACCTGGGAGAAGCTTTATCGTCCAATGCCGGGGCTGTACTTTGCGTATCAGCCACTCCGGTGAATAATACCAACATTGACTTACACAGCTTGCTTAGACTTGTTGACGAGGATTTTTTCGAAACCCAGGCAATGTTTGAAGACTTGCTCGAAGCCAATCGTTCTTCTGTCCAGGCAGGCAACGCTTTGGCACGTGTTCCTGTGGACATGGAGCAACTTGAGCGAGCTGTGACTGGCATGCAACAAAGCCCATATATTAATAAATCAAAACTGTTCGAACAATTTCTTGAAAGGTTGGAGAGGTTGGACACCAATGACAAGGCCCGGGTAGCTAAATGTCAGGATATTGCAGAAAAGCTCAACCTTCTCGGGAACTATGTTAACCGGACTCGTCGAATGCAGGTTCAGGAAGCACGTCCATTAAGAGACGCTGTGGTGTTAGAAGTTGATTATACTGAACCAGAAATGAGATTATACCAGGCTATTCTGTCTATGGTCAGGAAAATGTGCTCTATTGACAACAGGCCATTTCATATTTTCCAGGTAATGGGCTTACAGTTGAGGGCGGCCAGCTGTCTGCCTGTAATTGCTGACGAAATGCGCTCTGGTAAGTTTGGGACGCCTGAAGACCTCATAAACGAATCAATAGGTGATTTGGATCTCGATAAAGATATTATTAATGAGCTTGAAAATGGTCTGGATTTCAACAGCTTTGCTAGACTGCTAAAATACGATTTTGAAACCTATGACAGCAAATATCAAAAATTAAAAAGCCTTATCAATGAGATGGATCCTGATGAAAAATTGCTGATCTTTGCCTATTATCGTCCAACTCTTGCCTATTTAAGACGTCGACTGATTTCTGATGGATTATCTGTGACAATAATACATGGCGGTGTATCTAACGAGCAGCGCTGGGAGGAACTAGAGCGATTCAAGGATCCGCGTGGACCAAGGATAATGTTGTCTTCCGAGGTCGGCAGTGAAGGTATCGACTTACAGTTTTGCAGGGTCATGATCAATTATGACCTCCCCTGGAATCCCATGCGGGTTGAGCAAAGAATCGGCAGAATTGATCGTATCGGTCAGAAGGCGCAGAAATTGTCCATTGTTAACTTTAAAATAAAAGGAACTATTGAAGAGCGCCTGTATGAAAGACTGCATAAGAAGCTGAATATGTTCAGGAACAGTTTGGGCGACCTGGAAGCAGTAGTCGGCAAGATAGTGAAAGATCTCAGTATAGAGCTGCTCAGCAAAAAGCTGACACCTGAACAGGAGTTAATCATCATTGAACAGTCAGAACAGGTAATTGAACAAAGATTGCTGCAAATCCAAGCATTGGAAGAGTCTGGTGACGCTCTTATTGCATTATCAGACTATGTTCAGCGCAAAATTGAAGAGGATAGGGACAAAGGCCGATATATTCAGCCTGAAGAGCTTGAAGATTATCTTATAGATTTTTTTGAAAGAAATTTTCAAGGTTGCGAAATAAACCATAATCACCCGGCCAATGGATGTTTCAGAATCAGCCTGACCCATGAAGCGCATGCATCGATTTCTGAATTTATCAAGGATGACCGTTCGCTTAGCGCCAGTCCTTTCAGACGAAAGGACTTTAAGATAACCTTCAGGAGGCAGGTACATCAACAATTGCCTGCCAATATGCGCAGAGCGGTTCATTTCACCAATCATCTTTCTCCACTGATTCGCTGGATTACCAAGATCAATCAAAGTATGGCCCATTCCATTTTTAATGTTTCTGCTCTTGAACTGAGAGATTCTCCTCTCCCCCCGGGTCGTTACTGTTATTTGCTGGAGAGATGGAGAATGCGCGGACTCTCACCCCGCGAAAAGATGGCTTATGGCATACATTCCCTGGAAAAAAAATATGTTATTGTTGGTGATGAAGCAGAATCCATCGTTCAGGTGCTGTTAAGAAAAGGCCATGACTGGACTTACCCAGAATACGAACAAAGTATGTTGAAAAGTGCCTATAGTGAACTTGAAAGTTATTTAGCTCAAGAATTTGATGCAGCGGTTACAGATTTTCAGGCTGAAAATGACAATGCTTATCAAATCAAGGCTCAGAGGGTGAAAAATTTTTTTGATCGCAGGATAGCTCAGGATCAAAAGCGTATAGAGTCCTTGCATGCTGCCAACCGAAGCCAACAGGTCATCAACATGGCAAAAAAACGACTTCAGAATGCCCAGGAGAACAGAAAGAGAAGGTTGTTAGACCTTAAACAAAAAGCAGATCCTGATTTTGAACAGAGCCCTGTAGCTGCAGGTATTTTTGTGTCTGTACCATAATAATTGATGCGGAGGATTGATAGATGAAAAAATTTGCAGAAAAAATCCGCAGGCTCAAAGAATCTCTTTTCGGCAACAAGCAAGATCCTCCAGAAAATGGTTTAAGCCATAACGTCAAATCAGAAACTGATCCTCCTGCCTCCGATGTTAACCAAAGAAAAATTGCAGCAGAATTAGATGAAACAAAATCCCGTGTTCCAAAGTCAGAATCTGATAAAATCAATTTTGACTTTGCAGATCAACATAGTGATCGTCCAAATAAAAGGGCACCATATTATATTCAAATTGGTTTTGATTTTGGAACAGCCTATGCAAAATGCATATGCCGAGATGTAAACACAAATGAAGCCTGGGTTTATGTTTCTCCAAGATTTGCTGGACATGAAATGGCGTGTCTGTACCCAAGTCTGCTTAAGTTTAAGGATAATGTTGTTTCCTACACCGCCGAACCCGGTCTGCATTATAAAGATGAAAGACTGTATCACCTGAAATGGGCCTTAAAGGAAGCGGCTTCTGGCCAGTGGGACTCACAGGTCCTCAAATATTACGGGGAAACTTCAGGACTCCGAAACAATAAAGACCTTGTACAATTTGTTAAATCATGTGCAATCTATTTTCTTGCAGCAACTCTGGGTGAGATACGCGGAAATTTAATAAGGCTTTTTAATGATTTTGGAAAGCACCCTGATGATTATATGGCTGTAAACTTAGGAATTCCTGTTGCATTTGCAGAAAAAACAGAACTTAGGGATTTCTACTATGAAATTTTGTATGACTCTTGGGGGCTGGCTGATAAACTTGCTGGGCATCCATCAATAAAATATGAGGATTTGAAAGGACTTTGTGATGAGAGGAAATTTCAGTTTGATGACTCAATTCAGGATGCCTGTTTTCTTGTTCCCGAAGTGAGCGCTAACTTACAGGGATTTGTCAAATCCAGAGTATCCATGCCAGGAACCTATCTTTTTTCTGATACAGGTGCGGCTACTGTGGATCAGTGTATATTTACATTCACCAGAAAAAAGTATGAGGAAAAGCTTAACTACTTACATGCAGATGTCTTACCTCTTGGGTCTAGCCAGATAGAATTCATCGCTGCTTCGAAGGATACCGATAATGGACAGTCACAATGTGATCTGCTTGAAAAATGGCGAAGCTGCAAGGAAAATGGTGCCGATGAATTCGAACTGAAATATGCTTGTAGACAGATTGCTGAAAAACTTTCTTTTCATACTCAAAGAAATTTGGCCATTTCCAGGAAAAAATTATTCTGCCATGATCAACTCGAAGATACAAAGATCATTTTCGGGGGTGGGGGGCATTGTGATAACCCTTATAAAGAAGCAGTGCTTTCTCCTTTTTTGAATCCGGTAATTTTTACAAAGTCCATCAACCCAAGCATTATTGGAGTCCCAAAGCCAACAGACCTGAGCCTCCATGATCGTCGTAATCATTGGATGTCGAGATTATCAGTTGCCTATGGTCTTTCATTTAACAAGTTTGACCTGGCTCAATACTTGTTCCCAAGTGAAATTGAAAACCCTACTCCAGATAAGATTTGGCAGCCTCAGGCATCAAAAAAAATGGCTCCAACAAAGGACGAATGTTGATGGATGCTGGACTTATCCCTGTACCGGAATCGGATCAGTACCAGATACTGAAAACACAGGAAAGGAACATGTCCACCTGGCTGAAATTGATCGGTTGCAGCAAGCAGCCAATAACAGGACCTCCTTTTTATGGCAGCTATAAAGAGGACCATATCGGATTCCGCAAGGAAAGAAAGCCTGGAATTCGGATTGGTGACCATCTCTTTTTGTACGCACCCGGAGGCAGCAGGCGGATATTCGCCCTAGCAGAGGCTGTCATAGCGCCAGAACATAACAGTAATTATTCTATCAAGTCAATTTTAAGTCGGACAACATGTTGAAAACAGGCAGTCAGTATAGTCGTAGATATATTCATGAGTTACTTGGTGGAGGAATTCAAACCTATTTACCTCATAAAAACGGTCAGGTTGTATGTGGATGTTTTAGAAAAGACCTGAATCCATTTGCGCCAGATATTATTTTACCTGGTAACGGGCTGGAAATAATGAAATGGGCTAAAGTATTCCGAGAACAAACATACCCTATTCCAATTTTTATTAAACAGCAAAGCAATGCCTGGG
>PXDF01000182.1 GCA_003566455.1 Desulfonatronovibrio sp. | reverse complement strand
GACAGAATAAATTTTCTCCTGGCGACTTTGCCAGGAGAAAAACTTGTCATGGCCTACGGCCAGATTAACCGGTGAATCAGTGATTCAGTTATCAGTGGTCAGTGATTGAATTCCCGATTTCAAAATAATTACGCCGCCAGGCGTGGACACCTTTGCTGCGGGGAAGTCCCCCGCAGGAAATATTTATGTCCTGTCTTGGTCCTTCTTCGTCGAGCGAAGCGGGCGGTTCAAAATTTCTTCTGCCTTTCTGACATCCGACTCACCGATTCACCGATTCACCTACAACAGGGGCAGGTACTTCTTGATTTCGTATTCAGTAACCTGGGTCCGGTAATTATTCCATTCTATTTTTTTGTTGGCGATGAAATTATTAAAAATATGATCGCCCAAGGCTTCTCTGACCAGACTGCTTTTTTCCAGAATTTCCACAGCTTCAAAAAGACTTCCCGGCAGGCTGGGTATGCCGTGCTTTTCTCTTTCCTTTTCATTCATTTCAAAGATATCAGCCTCGACAGGGTCAGGCAGAGGATACTTTTCTTCCATCCCCTTGAGTCCCGCTGCAAGCATGCAGGCAAAAGCCAGATAAGGATTGCAGGATGGATCAGGAGAACGAAGCTCAATACGGGTGGCTGTCTCTTTGCCGGGTTTGTACATGGGCACCCGCACCAGTGAGGTTCGGTTGCGCCTGGCCCAGGCCACATAAACAGGGGCCTCGTAGCCAGGGACAAGTCTTTTATAGGAATTGACCCATTGGTTGCAGACCGCGGTAAGTTCATTGGCGTGTTTGAGAAGCCCGGCAATATAGTGCTTGCACTCTTTGCTTAAAGAATCCGGAGATGAGCCATCATAGAACACATTGCGTCCATTTTTGAAAAGGGATTGATGCACATGCATCCCGCTTCCGTTTTCGCCGAACAATGGTTTGGGCATGAAGCTGGCGTAACAGCCGTGGCGTCTGGCCACTTCCTTGGCGATTACCCTGTAGGTGACCGCGGTATCCGCCATTTTAAGGGCTTCCTGATATCTCAAATCAATTTCGTGCTGACTGGGGGCCACTTCGTGGTGACTGTACTCAACAACAATACCCATCCTGTTAAGGCCGTAAATAATATCCCTGCGGATGTCATTGGCCAGGTCAAGCGGAGGAGCGTCAAAATAACCTCCAAAATCAAGGGTCTTGGGTTCATTGGAGCTTTCAAACAAAAAGAACTCCAGCTCAGGCCCCACATAAAAACTATAACCATCCTGAGCAGCCTTGCTCAGGATCCTTTTCAGGGCATACCGGCTGTCTCCTTCGTATGGAGATCCGTCAGGGTTTTTAATATCGCAGAATACCCTGGCCACCGGCCTTTCCATTGGCCGCCAGGAAACCAGCTGAAAAGTGACCGGGTCAGGAAAAGCCACCATATCGCTTTCATGAATGCGGGCAAAACCCTCGATTGATGACCCGTCAAAGCCCATCCCCTCATTAAAGGCTTCTTCCAGTTCGCTGGGAGTTACCTGAAAGCTCTTGAGCGTTCCCAGAACATCCACAAACCAGAACTGTACAAAACTGATATTATAATCCTTGACCGCCCTGGTTACATCATCTGCGTTGCGACAATTGAATACTGCGGGTTCCTGCATTCCATACCTCCAGTGTTGTTTTTTCCTGTGTCATACTTCTTCAAGTGATCAAGTTAGTCTGGTTCAAGTCAGAACTGCTGTATCTGTAAAAATTAAGCTTTTACCTGTCATCGCGAAAGCACTCTTGATTCCCATGGAGGCCTCGCCCATACATGTCATTGCGAGCGCAGCGAAGCAATCTTTATGGAAAGCCGGATATCCTGTTTCTCTTATCTGACTCAATGCCTTACATGTCGGCGCAACCTTCAAGAGGCAGCCATGACAATTGAAGATCACCAAGTTTAAAAAATAGCATTAACCCGCCGGGTTTACAAGAGCCGTAATTTTGATCCTTAACAGCGTGTTAAGTCATTGAGTTTAAATTGATAATAGGATAGCAAAGTGAATAGTAATTATTCAACTGACCCATAAAATTTAAATATGAACAAGTTCCTCAACAAGCTGATCAAGCCATCCACAAGAGCTTTTTATTCCGAAAAGGTAACCGATCCAGGCTATTCTTTTTTAACCAGAATTCATGGTTATGTTTACGGGCGCTGGACGTATTTTTATATCGGGGTCGGGACTGGAAGGCATCCTCTGACCTCGGTCATAAAACCCCTGTTGAGGGCCTTGACCGGCAATAAAAATAAATCCCGGAAAAAGCCTAATTCCGGGAAACAGGAATTTGCCAATGGATATCATGGAAAGGCCCTGCTCATCCATGAGGCCAAAAAACTGGTCAAGGTCAATAAGAGCATCAACCTGGGCGATCTTGAACAGGTTATTCCCTATACCAGAGCCAGGGAAGTGATCTTAAAAAACCCCGACCATATCGTGGCCCTGGAATGCCCATGCCGTGCCTCCAGCGCGAACCCCTGCCTGCCCCTGGATGTCTGCCTTGTGATCGGCGAACCATTCGCCGGTTTCATTCTTGAGCATCATCCAAAAAGATCCAGGAAAATAAACAGTGATGAGGCCGCAACAATTCTTGAACAGGAGCATAAGAGAGGTCATGTTCAGCACGCCTTTTTCAAGGACGCCATGCTGGACCGCTTTTACGCCATCTGCAATTGCTGTTCATGCTGCTGCGGCGCTATGCAGGCTCACAGAAACGGGATTCCCATGCTGGCTTCGTCAGGATTTACCGTGGATATAAATCCAGAGGACTGTCTTGGATGTGGGGAATGCTCCAGGTCATGTCAGTTCAGGGCCATTACAATGAATGAAAAACATCCTCAGGTTGACTGGGAAAAGTGCATGGGCTGCGGGATTTGCGTGGACAAATGCAAACAGGATTGCCTGTCAATGAAACTGGATCCCCGGAAATGTCCCCCCCTGGAAGTGTCCAGGCTGGTTGAACAAAACATCCAGCATACAGAATAGGCGGACAGTATTATTCAACCGGAGGCACCTGCGGCCCCTTGAATTCTATAGAAATGATTTCGTATTCGATCTTTCCCTTGGGAGCTTTTACCACTGCCTCGTCTCCGGCTTCCTTGCCCAGAAGGGCTCTGGCAACCGGTGAAAAAACAGAAATGCTGCCATTGACGTACTCTGTTTCGTCAGGTCCTAAAAGGGTGTATTCCCTTATTTCACCTGTATCGATGTTTTCAATTCTGACTGTTGCCCCGTAACAGACTTTTTCCCCGTCCATGTCATTGAGATCAATAACATTGAATTCAGAAATACGCGACTTGATATAGGATATTTTAGCCTCAAGCATACCCTGACGTTCCCGGGCAGCCTCATATCCGGCGTTTTCCCGAAGGTCTCCCTCTTCCCTGGCTTCCTTGATGGCCTGGATTACCTCAGGGCGCATGGCCTCAAGATTTTCCAGTTCCTTTTTAACCCGCGCAAAGCCTTCAATAGATATGGGGATACTACTCATGCCAGCTTACCTTCCTTGTTTAGCTTAACAGACTGAAAAGTCCCTGTCAGACAGGTTGGGAATTAATAAAATTAAAAAAAAGTTCAAAGCCGGACAGTTCAGTGGATCGGCTTTGAACTTTTTTATGAATATCGCCGGACAAAATAACTGTATCTGGCGATATATTTAATAATATAATCCATAATTAATCACAAGGTCAAGAGAACTTTTTTTGAATTATATTTTTTGGCATAATACATAATCCCGCTTGCTTTGTGACTGAAAAAAGTCCAAACTTGAATCAGGCAGTCATTTTTGATGGAGGCCTGAATTGAATGAACTCACTGTAAGATTTTAATGACCATGTCATCGCGAGCGAAGCGAAGCAATCTCGAACAGATGCAGTGAGATGGCCTTTGGCTCTTGGGGTTCTGGCAATGACAGACAAAAATCATTCAATTCAGGTGGAGAATATCAAGAAATCCATCACCGGCACTCAGAGATGGCGGGCTGTCCGGCAACCTGATGAGGGTTGACATTTTTTTTCCAATTACCTTAGTATGATTAAGAACAAACATTAAGCTGGAACATAACAACTTCCATAATAAAAGGAGACGACAATGGCAAACCAAGTCACGGACAATACTTTTGAAGCAGATGTTCTCAAGTGCGATCTGCCTGTTCTGGTGGATTTCTGGGCTCCATGGTGCGGTCCATGCAGAGCAATAGCTCCGGTGGTTGAAGAACTTGCTCAAGAGTATGCCGGTCAGATTCATGTTGTGAAAATGAATGTTGACGAAAATCCCAATACCCCCAGCAAGTACGGCATAAGGGCTATTCCCACCCTGATCCTTTTCCAGGGGGGAGAGGTTATGGAACAGGTAACCGGAGCAGTTTCCAAGGCCAATCTGAAACAGATGATTTCAGATAAGGTATAATGGAAGATGAAGGAATACGAATCTCTGATAATAGGGGGCGGTCCATCAGGAATTACGGCCGCCCTCTATCTTTTGAGAGCGGGAATAAAAATTGGGTGGGTGGAAAAACTCGCTCCAGGCGGTCAGGTTCTTTTAACAGAGGCTATTGACAACTACCCGGGTTTTCCCCAGGGAATCAAGGGCTACGAACTCATTGACAAATTTACGGCCCATCTTGATCAGTTCGAATTTGATAAAATCAGGGATGAGGCGCTTGAAATAAAAGACCGTCAAGATAAATATCTTGTCCGTTTTTCAGAAAGTGAAGTCGCAGCCAGAACTCTGATTATATGCACCGGGGCCCAATGGCGCAAGCTGGGGGTTCCAGGCGAAAATAAATACTCTGGCCGGGGTGTTTCATATTGTGCTGTTTGCGATGGAAACTTTTTCAGGGGGCAGGAGGTGGCCTGCATAGGTGGAGGAGACACTGCCCTGGAAGAGTCTTTATACCTGTCCAAGCTTGTCAGTAAAATTTATCTGATCCATCGGCGGGATGCCTTTCGCGGGGCCAGGTTATACCAGGATAAAGTGCTTAAGGATCCCAAGATCGAGGTGATTTACAACACTATTGCAACAGAGTTTGTGGGCGATACAGATTTGACCGGGATTAAACTGAAGGATGTCAAGACAGGTTCTCAATCTCTTTTAAATATCAATGGCGCCTTTGTATTTATCGGACTTGACCCGGCAGGTGGATTTTTCCCGGCCGACCTGGAAACGGATTCCCAGGGTTTCATTAAAACCGATCATGAGATGGTGACCAGTATGCCGGGTGTGTTCGCGGCTGGCGACATAAGGTCAAAGTATTGCCGTCAGGTATCCACCGCTGTTGGAGATGGCGCGACAGCCGCTTACAACGCCCAGGCCTATCTGGAAAAAAATTTTTGACAGTTTGATCCTGATCTTTGAACATTGACCACGCCAGACCCTCGGTTCAATATTCTTATGTAATTACTGACATCCGACGTCCCATGTCCTACATCCGGCTTCTAGAGTGATTGAACCTCATATAATAGCGGATTATTCCGCTGGAGACAGAGTTATTGATGAAAAATGTTTTGAAAAATATTTTTATTTTATGTGCGGCATTATGCATTTCAGGTTGCGCTTTTTTTCAGAGCGGGCCCCGTCCCCTGGAAGACAGCCCCTGGGAGCTGGCCCAGGCAGGCTCCTCAGCCATGGAGGAGGAAAGATACCGCGCAGCCATCAGATATTTTTCTGATCTGAGAGACAGATACCCCTTCAGCCCGCATACTCCTGTGGCAGAGGTGGCCCTTGGTGACGCTTATTTCAAGGCTGGAAATTATACTGCTGCGGTCAACTCTTACCGGGAATTTCTGGAATTGAATCCGCGGCATGAGCTTGTCCCTTATTCACTTTTCCGGACGGGTCTTGCCTATTACAGCAAGTTCAAAACCGTGGACAGGCCCCAGACCCATATGGTCGACGCCCTTGAGTTTTTTTACAGGGTTATTGAGTCTCATCCTGAATCTGAATACGCGGAGCACTCCAGGTATTATATTGTCCAGTCCCGGACAAAAATAGCTGAACATGAACTGTATGTGGCGGATTTTTACTGGAGAACCAAGAGATATGGTCCAGCCTGGCAGAGATTTCGTTATGTAGTGGATAATTTCCAGGATCTGCCCGAGATTGCGGAGTATGCCGAGGAAAGATCACAGGTCAGCTATTACAGGTTTCAAATTGATCAATCCCGACAGAAAAGAGACGAGGACCAGGGCTCCTGGAGAGACTGGTTTCAATGGCTGTAGCTGACCAGTGAGTCGGTGAATCGGTGAATCGGTTAGTCGGTGAGTCGGTGAGTCGGTTAATCAGTGAATCGGTGAAAAGGTCAGTCG
>PXDF01000194.1 GCA_003566455.1 Desulfonatronovibrio sp. | reverse complement strand
TGCTCAATGCCGGGGCTTCCTATGATGATTTTTTGATCAATAATATGGATTTTACCCTCAAGGTTCGAAACATTGGGAACAATCGTTTCAGGACTCCGGGAACCTACAGCATGATCAGAGGGGATGGGATATCCGGGGAAGTCATGCTCAGGTACAGGTTTTGAGGGTTGGGCGTTCAGCGTTCCCTGTTCAGCGTTCAAAGGTTAAGAGGTTCTCCGTTCAACGTTCCCGGTTCAGGGTTGGAAAAGAGAAGATGAAGAGATATCAACCATGAAGGACATCCCGGTGAAATCCGCTTCGCTGAGACTTCGTCTATTGCACAGGACAGGTGAAGAGCATGAAGGTAAGAGAAGAGGTATTTGATTCTTAATTTTCTTAAACTTCATGTCCTTCATGCTCTTCATGGTGAAAAAGTTCTTTGTTTTTTGAGAAATGATGAAGAGATGCTTACCAAGAAGGGAACGCAGAACCCAGACCCCGGTTGGCTATATTCAGCCAGGACCGGTCAGATTTAGCCAGGACAACTTTATAAAAATTTTTTAGTCCTTAATTAAATGTATTTGATCCGAAAGCATTTCCATGGCTTGAATATTGCAAATATAATAAATTATGAATTATAAGATTGTCAGTATATTGCTGGCCCTGTTTCTGGCCATGGGGTCAACTGTTTTTCAGCGGGAGGCGGTGGCTGTTCAGGCTCCAACCGAGCATGAGCTGGCCCTGCTGGATCTGATCAACCAGGCCAGGGCCAATCCCAGGTCAGCCATGACCGGAATCGGCCTTGATCCTGACTTTGTCGCTCAGAACATCCCTGTTTTGGCCGGCGTACTGGACGCGGGCATGGAGCCTTTGGCTTTTCATCCCCAGTTGTACGCTGCAGCCCGCAAGCACACCATGGGCATGTTCGAATACAGCCAGGTCGGCAGTATATTGCCGGACGGGCTTTCCCCCAAGGAAAGGGCTAAGGAGGAGGGCTATCCTGCCATTGAGGCCGGGGTTTCCGCCTCCGGAGTTTTGTTCCAGAACTTTATCGCTCCTGAGAGCGTTCTGCAAAGCATTTTCAGGTCAATGCTGCTGGACGAATTAAACCCCGGGGCACAGAAGGACCTTGTCCTGCTTAATCCAGCCTTAAACGAGACTGGAATTACCCTTATTCCCGGAGAAATAGTTTTGGCTGGCCAAACAAGAAAAGGGTATTTGAGTTCATGCTTGGCAGGATATTCCCTGGGGGAAGAAATCGCGGACCAGCTTTTTGAAATGATTAATATGGTTCGCGACCGGCCTGAGTTTTTCCTGCGTGAGGCCGGACTTGAACATGTCCTCGCTGAAGAGGACTCGCCGGGCTCCTCAGTTTCAGATTTTCAAAGACTGCCTCCTCTGGCCCGGGACCAGAGACTTGCTTCAGCCGGCCTGATTCACGTATTTGATATTGAAGAATATTTGTATTACGGTCCGGTTTCTCCCGGCGGACAGGACCCGTTATCCAGGGTTTCCATGTTCGGTTTTGAAGCGACCGGCGCCGTAAGTCCCCTGGCGTTTGCCGAGATCCGGGAAGGAATGTCCGCTGGTGATTACATGTTTGAACTGTTTGAGCAGCTTGTGGACCAGGAAATTTCATCACCGGACGGTCCCGGGCATATCCTCAGTGACTGGTTTTCCGAGATCGGTCTGGGAATCGGGGTTATAACACTGGAGACAGCCCCTGGAACATGGACAAGCTATATGCTGCTTTCAGCTCATCTGGCCCGTCCCGCCTCACCGCGTCTGTTCGTCGTTGGTGGCGTATACAGGTCTAAGATGGACGAATCAGGCAAGGAATACTGGGATGGTCTTGCCGGGCTGAGGATAGAGCTGGTTGAACTGACCGGTGATGTCCTTGCCTCGTCCATCACCGGAAGGAACGGGCTGTATCAGATCCCGCTCATCTCTGGGATGAACAAGATCAATTTGTATGATAAGGGCCAGGCAATCGCCTCCAAGGCTCTGGTCATGCCGCAGAAGAATACATTTATAAATTTTATATTAAGGGATATTTACCTAGATGTTGATTAAATTCAAACTAATTTTATTTATTGTCTTTACTATTTGTTTTTTTTGCGCGCAAACAGGATTTGCCGATAAGAAAGACAGAATAGTAGCCCAGGGCAGGGATTTTGTCTTGACCGAGGGTTTTGTGCAGGCTTTCCAGGAATATTATGCTGAACGTGGACACACCACCACCAGGAAGTTTCTGGTTGACGCGGCGCTTCGCGACAAGCTTTTTGCCCGTCAGGAACTGGCCATGGCAGATATTGAGGAACCGGTGAAGTTTGAGAAATACAGTCAGGAGCATGTCGCTCAGGTTGTCGATCTCAGTGAGAATTATGTATTCAGGCTGCTGAATAATTATCCTGTGGATGACACAGTTGTGCTTTCTTACTATAGATCGTATCCTGAAAAGTTTTATCAGAACGGGGATCAGGAAAGCCGCAGCCCCTTCAGTATACCCAGAATTGAGCAGCCAATGGTTCCAGAGCGACTATACCCCCTGGACGCGCAGCTCAAGAAGCTCATAAGCCTGCGCGTTGCTGCCAGCAAGCGCCAGGAAATCGTCAGCCAGGAAATCCAAAGGTTGAAAGAAAAGCTTGAAATCAAATTTATTTAAGACTATTTTTTTAAAAAATTTAATTTTTTCCAGGATATTAATCAGTACAGGATGAATATGTTTGCCTATCAAAATAATTTTTTTTATAAAATATTGCTTGCCACGGTATTAGGAATATTTTTTGTCGCAGGGTGCACCCAAAAGATGACCGCCAACCCTGATGCGCATTATGAAAAGATCAAGTATATTTATTTGTCTGAAGATATCGGTTGGCCCGACACACGGCTTGAAAAAAAATTTTCCAGGTACTGGAATAAGAGATTCACAGGCAAGGATCCTGAAGGTATTTACTCATACGAAGCCCCACATTTCCAGAAGATGGTTTTATTTCCCAGGTATGAGGCCTACCTGAATAATCTTCCCAAAGGAGAAATCCTGCGCATAGAAATTGCAGAGTTTATCAGGGCAACGGAATATCTGTATGAAGTACCTCTTACAATTATATTTCAGGGCAGTGACGGTCGGGAGCATTCAATGGGTACTCGAGATCGCTGGGTATTTGTTGAAGGTGTATGGTATCATGTGCTTCGCGATCCTCTCGCGTTTCCGGGAGTTGGTTAAGTTGAAGATATAAACTTCAATAAAACCAATTCTCTTGACATTTTTTTTAAAAACAGATAGATTAATTCTCGCAAAGGAGGTGGAAAACTCTAAAATAAAATTTTTTGGTTAAGGTGTAACTTTATTTCATTTAACAAGCTTTTTTTCTAGGAGGAAGAAATGAACAAACTTTTCAAAATGGTTTTGCTGACGATTTGCATGGTCTTTCTGACCAGCAGTGCGTGGGCGTCAACCCTTGAGGATCATGTGAAGGTAGCTCCAGGAGGCAAGGGCGACGTTTTGATTTTCCCTTTTTATGCTGCCATTGATGGAGGCTGGGAGACCAAACTGACCGTGATAAACACCCATAAGGAGCTTTCCACCGTGGCCAAGGTTGTTGTGAGAAGCCCTGTCTGGAGTGAAGAGCTTTTGGACTTCTTTATTTACCTGTCCCCCACAGACGTCTGGACCGGCACCCTTAAATTTGACGCCCAGCTTGGAGCTATGCTCGAAAGCGATGATGACAGCATAGTCGCCAGGCTTGATGGAGCCGCAAATCCTGTTTGGGGTGATGAAGAAGTTGCCAGAAGAGCCTTGGTACAGCCTTCAGGCGTATTTGACTTTAATGAGATGGGTTATGTCTATGTGATCAATATTGCCTCTTTTGATGAAGGATTACCACAGGTAGACAAGTATGATATTTACGAAAGATATCAACTTATTACGGCCATTACCGATGCAGTGGCTCCTCAAAACATTCTGTCCGGTTGGATGGATTTTCAGGTCGCTGGCTTTGGCCTGACCTCCGCATTGAACGCTGTGACCCTGAGGGATTATAAAAATGAGGAGGTAGCAGTAATCGCAGAAGAAACTTTTCTTGGAGCCTTGGCAAACAACACCCTCATGGAGGTTGAAGCCGCCCTGTCCAAGAATGACATCGCCATTCCTTACCTGAATACAGGCGATGATATTTCGATGCACTTCCTGACCTTCCCCACTAAGTACTCTGAACTCGATGAGGATGGTTTTATTGAAGGCGTAAGAAGCCCCTTCGCAGGTTTCAGGTCTGACCGCGACTTCTGTGTGCGCTTCAAGCTTAATGTTTATGACACAACCGAGGATTCCATTACCCCTGCTGATCCTATCTGGTCTCCTGCTCCTCCGCCAGAGTTCAACGATCTCTGCTTAGAGCTGAACTGGCTGGTATCTGATGAATCCCCATTTGAAGAGGGCTGGCTCAGGTACACATTTGATTACACCACGCTTGGATCTAACAGGGCAACTGAGGAAATGATCTATACCGGTGCTCCGGTCATCCCAGTAGGCCTGAATCTCGGCATGAGCGGCATGTCTCTCAAGTACGGTGCCTGGACCGATGGCGAAGTCAGCTCCACTGCGTGGGATGGGGCTGGATTTCCGGTTGAAGGTTATCAGTACGCTGATTTTGGAAGAGTACAAGTAGATAAAGTAGATGATGCTGAGTAACACAAGTTAAGCTTGCCTGTACACAGCGAGTGTAAATGTCAGCTTTTTATACGGGGAAGAGATAATTATCTCTTCCCCGTTTTCATTGGCGATTCCTTACGAGGCAAGATATGTTTTCCTGCCTATCTTCTTCCGGGTCGCTCGCTCATGAGCTGTGGTTGATTATTATTCCAATGAAAGCCTTTTTCCCCAGGTTAATTTATCCATAGATTTCTGGTATGATAAGTGCATAAATTATCATGCACGAAAAATTTTAAAAAATTTATAATCACAAAGAGAGGATGCGACATGAGCAGCGCTTTATCCAGAATGACTGCCCTTAAATATGTTTTATGCTTTGCTGTGCTTGCCCTATTATTCATTAATCCCAGGCTGGCTTCGGCAAATTACGATGAGCTTCCCCATCAGTTTGCTGATTTCGTTGCGGACGAAGAGAAGAGAGAAGACAGCATAGCGGGTTACTTCATAAGCAACGGCGTTTATGGAAAAAATTATACAGGATTTAAATTTTTTATCCCGCCAGGTACAGTTGAGGTTAATTTTTCCATCTCTGCAACCGCAGTAACTCACCACGGACCAAGAATTTATGCGGCGTCAAGGTTCAATGCCGAGCCTCAGGCTACGTTTCAGGATTTTGCGTCTCTAGAAGACGAATTGCCTTCTCTCACCAGACCTGAAAACGCAGCAAGGATGAAGGACCTACATTCGGTTAAGGGATATATGGGGTTAAGAACAGTTATGACGGGTGAAAGGGCATGGCTGGTTATAGACAACAACTCGAATGAAGTCCTGCCTGCCCAGTTCAAAGACAGCGGAGGATGGGTCTATGTAAATTTTTACAATAAGAATAACGGGAGTAACAGAATTCCCATTAACGTGATCAGAGGCTCGTTCAGGGTTATTCCTGAAAAGTACAATGTCTGGCGTGAGAGCATGAATTTCCCTTCACCAGATCCGGTTGATCCGCCTGAACCGGAATTCGGCTTCAGCATTCCTGCAAGAACCAACGCTGAGTTAAGCCAAGCTTACACGGCAAATGTTAATTTTTCGAACTTTAAAGAACCCAAGAGCATTTCCATATCAGGAGCTGACGGCCGGTACAGGATAGGCGACGGAGAATTCACCAACGCTCAGGGAACGGTTGATCCCGGCCAATCAGTTTCAGTTAGGCTGACCTCTTCTTCAAGCTATTCCCGTACGGTTTCAACTACTTTGAACATAGGGGGCAAGACCGGTCAGTTCAGCGTTACCACCAAGCCAGACCCTGACGGGCCGGGTCAGGCAATCAGTTTTAACCCCAACCACGTGGCAGGTGTGTCCAAGAACATCTGGGTTGAATCAAGTGTTATTGATGTCGCAGTCAATGATACGATTAGAATAAGCTCTCCGGGAGAATACAAAATAAACAGCGGTTCATATACATCCCGGGATGGAACCGTAAAGCCGGGGGACAAGGTTCAGGTGCGCCTGAGGTCATCAGATAAGGATTATACAACTGTTTCAACTTCCCTCTGGATCGGTTCGGCTTCAGGCGTGTTCAGGGTGACCACCGCCCCGGGCAGTGATGGTGGAGGCGGAGGGAACAGTCCGTTTCCCCCCATTTGTGACATGTTTCCAGGTTTATCTCAGTGCGGCGGCGGATCTCCGACACCTCCAGAACCGGAGCCAGAAAAAGAAGTCCGCATCAGCTCTCAAC
>PXDF01000228.1 GCA_003566455.1 Desulfonatronovibrio sp. | reverse complement strand
TTGGTGAAAAAGTATTTTAACCTGGCTGATTTCATTTTCTTCTCTGGGGGTGATCTTGAGTTTCTTTTCCAGGTCCTGGCGTCTTAGCCTTGGTATTTTGGCCAGTTCCCGGGGATCATCAGGCATGGACTGGACTTGTTTCAGCTCCACGGTGTTTTCAATGATTTTTTCCAGTTGATCTCTGGACAGGGTCATTTTCACTTTCTGGAGTCTGGCATTCTCCTTTTCCTGTATCTTAATTCCCATGGTCGGATCAGGCTCAAGGATAACAACACTTTTATGAGGGTTGTCCAGCAGATACTTTTGGATCAGGTCTTCAAATATGGTTTCACCCTTGTCCAGCCGTTTCCTGATTTCATCGAGCACAGGAGAGAACTCAAGCAGGGTGAAGGGACTGCCATTATAAAGCCATGTGGTCAAAGCCCGAAACATTACAGCCAGTCCCCTGGGAAAGGAACCGGTGTTGTTTTCCCGCAGGGCAAATTCAACGGTGTTCAGGGCGGCCTTGATGATTTCAGGGTCAATGCCCTGAAATGCCAGGTCCTTAAGGGTAGAATGAATGAGTTGTTCCACCTGTTCAAGTTTGAGGGATTCCACGCCTTTAAGACCGGTGGAAAAATACATCTGAAGGATATCAGTTTCCAGGCCAGCGCCTGTGAGGTCTTCTCCCAGCCCGGACTCAATGAGAACCTTGCGCAAAGGAGAGGCCGGCATTCCAGTCAGGATAAATTCCAGGATCCGCAGACTGAGATTCAGCTGAGCATCAAAGGTTTCAGGCAGGAGCCAGTTTACGGTCAGATAGCACTTGGGATAGTTGTCGGCTGAGGCGCTGTATTGTTTTACAATTTTCTGGTTAAGGACTTTCTTTTCCTGAGCTGAAACAGATGAATCCCCCTCGAGCCTGTCAAATTCATCCAGGTACCGGGCCAGTTTTTCCAGCCTTTCTTCCTCAGGATTGTCTCCATAAAAGAAAATAAAGGCATTGGACGGGTGATAGAATTTTTTATGGAAATGGATAAAATCCTCATAGGTCAGGCTGGGTATTTCCTCTGGATCTCCCCCGGCGTCAAAGCCATAGGTTGAGTCAGGGAATATTGACTGCTGGGAATAGTCGGCGAGAAGGCTGTCCGGCGAAGAATAGGCGCCCTTCATTTCATTAAAGACCACGCCCTTATATTTAAGTGGTGATTCAGGATCATCCAGTTCATAATGCCAGCCTTCCTGTTGAAAGATATGCCTGGA
This sequence comes from Desulfonatronovibrio sp., assembly GCA_003566455.1. Classification (GTDB taxonomy): domain Bacteria; phylum Desulfobacterota; class Desulfovibrionia; order Desulfovibrionales; family Desulfonatronovibrionaceae; genus Desulfonatronovibrio. Next base: position 5,143 of record PXDF01000228.1, on the reverse strand, counting down.
AATGATAGGATAAAAAACGGAATCCAGGTAAACATCCATTAGGTTGAAGAAATCCTGCAGGTTTTGACTGGCCACAGGATAACAGGTCTTGTCCGGAAACGTGACTGCGTTTAAAAAGGTTTGCAAAGAGCTCTTGAGCAGTTCCACAAAAGGTTCCTTAACCTTATACCTTCGTGATCCGCAAAGCACCGAGTGTTCCAGGATATGGGGAACACCTGTGTTGTCCCGGGGAGGAGTACGAAAATTTATGCTGAAGACCTTGTTTTCATCCTCGTTGACCATGGAAAGGATCCTGGCCCCGGTTTTTATATGTTCAAAAAGCCTGGCCCTGGAGTTGATCTCAAGGATTTGCCTTTCTTCAATAAGCGTGTATTTATCTGAATAACTCAATGTTTTCCTCCTGGCGGGGTTGTTTTCCTGCTGTCAGTGAAGCACAAAAGTAAAAACTTATAGATTTAATTTGATTTGAACTCAACCTCTGATTGATGGATGTCAGAATCAGCTATTTCTCTGGCACTGCAAACAGCTTCCTGAAAGTTCAGGTCGTAGTGGATAACCATAAAGGATGAGTCGTGACTTATAACTACATGATTTATCAGTCTTTTGTCTCTTTTCATCGATGTCCTGATTCAGCGAAAAGTTTTTTCCAGGCGAACAGCAATAATCGGGTCAGAAAAAAATGAGTTTCATCACAACATCCAGAATTTTCGCAGCTTGCTTCAAATTTTCTGGCCTTACTCTTGTGATTCTTGGTCTGGGCTGTTCAGCCAGGTCGCCTGAGTCCCTGCTTTCAAGATATGAAATTGAATTTCCCGGGGATGGCTATCTCATGGTTTGCGTATCCTATGGCTGCCGGCACCGGGAGGTCACCTTTATTGATTCACTGGAATGGGGCTTGGTGGTGCAGATGATGGAGCAGGATGATTCTGACTCGCCAGAGATGGAGAGGAAGCGGATATCAGAGAGCATAGGGCTTATGGAAAGAATCATCGGCCCCAAGGTGGGCACAGAGGATAATCAAGCCCGCAACCAACCAGGGCCGCCTGGTTCCAGGCAACTGGACTGCATCGCGGAAATGGTCAACACTAACATCTATCTGCTGCTTCTCGACCGGGGAAATCTCCTGGGGCATCACAGGCTGGCTGAGCCAGCCCGGCGCGGTCCCCTGAACTTAAGTTTCTGGCACAATACCGCGGTAATTGAAGAAATAGAAACAGGCAGGCGTTTTGCCGTGGACCCCTGGTTTTTTGACAATGGTCACCCAGCGGCTATCATTCCGCTGGACAGATGGATGTCTGGATATTCTCCGGACTGAAGAGCGAAAAGAGCCTTTATGATAATTGGTCAAGGCACAGAAAAGGATTGGAGATCAGACTCCATTGTTTGGCAATGTTCAGGACCATTATCAAAAGATTGATTCCAGGAGACCGCAGTGGTCCGAATAATAACGGCTTTTTCTTTAATTCTACTGGTAATCACGGTCTTATTCCCATTTTATTCCATGGTCAAAATCAGATTGAGCCCGTCTCAGAAGTTTGCAGTGCCAAAAGCTGCCTGGGGTACAAATGAGCATAATCTTTATGCCCATGTTGAGTATCTGAGTGAAGCAGTGGGTTCGCGCAGCATCAGAGAACCGCATAAAATTGCCCTGGCCCGAGACTATATTTTTAAAACCCTGAACAGTTATGGACTCAGCCCTGAACTTCAGGACTATTCTGTTGGCGGCAATGTTTTTTCCAATATTGTGGTCACCCTGCCAGGAAAAGGTAAGCCTGAGGAGATAATCGTAGTCGGGGCTCATTATGACACTGTCTCTGGCTCTCCCGGGGCGGATGACAATGCCAGCGCCGTTGCCATGCTTTTGGAATCAGCCAGGCTTATCAAGGATGATGTCCTGGAAAGGACAACCAAGCTTGTTTTTTTCACACTGGAGGAGCCTCCGATCTTCGGGACTGAAGATATGGGCAGCCGCGTTTTCGCCAGGCAGGCCAAGAAGAGCGGCATGGACATCAAGGCCATGATCTGCCTGGAGATGGTGGGCTATTTCAGCGAGAAAAAGGGGGGACAGGCCTTTCCCTTGCCTTTGATGAATCTTGTTTATCCTTCCACGCCAAATTTTATCGCGGTCATCGGCAACCTCAAGTCCAGGAAGCTTGTTGACCAGGTTGGCCAAGGATTAAAACGAGGGTGTCAGGTTCCAGTGGAGACCCTGTCAGCTCCTTCAATTGTCCCAGGGATATCTTTGTCAGATCATTCCTCTTTCTGGAAAGAGGGATATTCCGCGGTAATGATCACGGATACGGCATTTTACCGTAATCCCAATTACCATCAGGCATCCGATACCAAGGAAACCCTGAATTACGAAGTCATGGCCGAGCTGCTCAAGGGTCTGGTTCATGTAATCCATAACCTGGCAGGGCCTTTTGAAACCAATTTCAGAAACAAATATGGTCAAAGTCTCACAGGACTTAAGCGTAAGGGTATTAATGAATAATTCTTTTAGGCCTTGTCCATTCACGGGAAACTTTCCCGAATCACAACACTACTGATCTTTTTAAGCCTGCTGCTCCAGAGATGCGAGTCGCTCAAGCTTATTAAAGATAATTTTAGGGGTAAAAGAGCCCGCAAAGGTTTAAAACCAGGTAATTTTCAGCATTTATCCAAACATTTGAGTTTGTTAATCAGGTCAGATCTCAATTCACAATATCAGATTTATAGTTTGTCATAAACCTTTTTCAGTTCGTCGTAGCTGAACTTCATTTGATCTGCCTGGGTCCATTTCCAGGATTTGTAATTTTTACCAAGAAGTTTGTTTATCATCTCATCAGCATCAAAGACTTGGATTCCGTAAATCCAATTGCACATGACAAGGATTGAAGCCATGTGAGACCCATTGTTGCTTGCTGAGCACATGTCTTTGACCAGGTTGATCTGATAATCCCTAAAGTAGGCATCAAAGGCGCTGTTCATCACGCAACCGTCTGTAACCAATCCGCCCATGATCAGGTGTTGGATGTCCATGCTTTTAAGTATCAAATCAAGACTTGTCTGATAAAACGCACTCCAGCGGTATTTATCTATAACCACATCATTGTTTAAAGGTTTGATTTCATCAAAAATTTCGATGTGCTCAGTTGATGAATTATAAAAGATGGGCGAGCCTTTTTTGTCTACAGGCTCTCTGAATGAAAGGGCCAGACCGTCACTGCGGTTGATATGTCTGGTATAAATAACTGGAATTCCAATTTCCCGGGCAATTGAAATCAGTTTTTTTGAATTTATGATTACACTTGGCAGGTCGATGAGGTTGTATGCGGGTTCTTTTTGCAGATCAATAAGCAAGAGAGCGGTTCTTTTTATATCCATAATTTTGAAGTTACCCTTAGTCTGTTAAATTTTTAGGGATATTAGATGACAATGTTAAGCATTTCAAGGGCGCCAAAGCCGCCTGGTTCATCCATCCACTATGGCTGGCACATCGTCTGGGTCGGCACTTTGTGTGTCTTTGCCTGCCTCGGGCTGGGCCGTTTCGCCCTGGGGATGATCCTGCCGGGCATGGGCGCGGGCCTTTCCCTGTCCTACGCCCAGATGGGGCTGATCGGGACCATGAATTTCGCTGGCTACCTTATATCAGTGCTTTTCTGCGGGGCCATGGCTGAGCGGATGGGCTACCGCCTTCTGATCAGCCTGGCTCTCATCCTGACCGGAAGCACCATGATCCTTATGGGTTTCAGCAGTTCCCTGATTCTGATCCTTATGCTTTATACCCTTTGCGGCATGGGCATAGGGGCGGCCAATGTGCCCATGATGGGGCTGATCTCTCACTGGTTCAACCGCAGCCGGAGGGGTCGGGCCACCGGCTTTGTAGTAATCGGAAGTGGCTTTGCCATTCTGCTTTCCGGCAAACTGATTCCATTTCTCAACGAGCTGGCCGAACCCGGTCAGGGCTGGCGTCTTAGCTGGCAGGTGCTGGGCGGGATCGTACTATGCATCGCTCTGCTATGCCTGGCCATGCTCCGAAACGATCCCCGGGAAAAAGGCCTGCGCCCTGTAGGGGATGATCCTGAAGCGGAGTCAAAGCTGCCGTTCTCCGAGGAGAACCGAATTACCCCAAGAATCGTCGCCCACCTAGGTGCTGTCTATTTCCTTTTCGGCTTCAGCTACGTTATCTATGCAACCTTCATCGTCACCACCCTGATTAATGAACACGGCTTTGCCACGGGCACAGCCGGCAACTTCTGGGCGGTGGTGGGCCTGTTGAGCCTGCTTTCCGGCCCGTTGTTCGGCACCCTTTCCGACCGGATCGGCCGCAATATCACTTTGGCCCTGGTCTTTGCCATCCAGACTGTTTCCTATCTGCTGGTTGCGGCCCACCCAGCCCCGGCCCTGCTTCTGTTTTCCGTCTCCTGCTTCGGTCTGGTCGCCTGGTCCATCCCTTCCATCATGGCGGCCATGGTGGGCGATTACGCCGGGCCATTCAAGGCGGCCCGCATCTTCGGCCTGGTCACATTTTTCTTTGCCATTGGTCAGATTGCCGGACCTGTGGTGGCCGGAGCCATGGCTGAACAAAGCGGAAGTTTCTCCGGCAGCTTCCTCATGGCAGGTCTGTGCACTTTATTGGGAGTGTTTCTGGCCCTGAGGCTGCAGCCGGCAAGCAGGAGCTGAGGTCAGCAAGCAGTCGGTCTCAGACCGGAGAACATTTCCCTTTATGAGCAATCAGATTTTCCGGGCGGAATCTCTCTTGGATTGTCCCATGATTCTTTGGTTCTTGATGCTGCTTCAGTACCTGAACATTCAATAGAAATCATGCCAATAGTGTCCGAGGAAAGCCATTCACCTGTCGGGATCATCTTTTTTATTCCGAGCATGACTTATAGGGGGATATCCTCTGCATGGTGTTTATTGTCCATCCTCCTTTGAGTTTTCCCTTGATAAAGCCATGCAGATGACCCTGGCCCGGGAAGCGTGGGTCATCTGCCTTGTCCTGCCGGACAGTCTCAAGACAAATAGTCTGGGAAAAAACTTTTTTACTCACTTGATCCGGACAGCAAAATCAGGTTCAGCTGGATGAAATGCCCAGAGAATATTAACTTCCTGATTACCCTGGTATCCCCCTGTCATTGACTGTTATGAGGCTTCCCTT
>PXDF01000095.1 GCA_003566455.1 Desulfonatronovibrio sp. | reverse complement strand
GCAATGACAGATAAAAATCCCTCATTTTTTATCATAATTTATTCTTGCCAAATAAAACAGGTGCCTATATTGTCAACTTAAGTGAGAAAAAAGGGGGGTGTTTTGTCATGATTAAAAGAATCGCGGAAGATTTCCTCAGTTCCTGGCTTCGCAAGGATAACAGGAAACCTCTTGTCCTTCGAGGTGCCAGGCAGGTGGGCAAGTCGACCCTGATTCGACAATTTGCTAAGAAAAATGATCTGGTTCTCAATGAAGTAAACCTTGAAAGGCACCTCTTTCTTGACGACATATTCAAAACCACCGATGTTCAGAATATATGTCGTGAACTTGAAGCAATCACCGGAAGAAACGTAAAACAAGACAAAAGCCTGCTTTTTCTTGATGAAATTCAGGCAACCCCTCACGCTCTGATGGCTTTGCGTTACTTGCGTGAAGAGCTTCCCAATATTCCGGTTATCGCGGCCGGGTCACTTCTTGAATTTTCCCTTTCGGATCACTCATTCTCAATGCCTGTGGGCCGAATAGTTTACTATCACCTGCATCCAATCTCCTTTAATGAATTCGTTAATGCCATAGAACCTTCGCTTATAAAATATCTCAGAGAGCTGTCCCCTTCTTCCCCTCCTCCGGCCACCGCGCATAACAAACTTTCAGAACTGCAGCGCCAGTTTCTTTTCGTGGGAGGAATGCCGGAAGCTGTTGACGATTACCAGAAAAACCGTTCGCTGGCTTCTGTTTCCGAGATACACAGGTCTATTGTTGGAACCTATCAGGACGATTTCGCCAAATATGCAAAGCGAACCGATCTTATGCTTCTGCAGAAGGTGCTGGCATTTATTCCAGGCTCACTTGGCAAAAAGGTCAAGTTCAGCGCCATAGATGGGGATCAACGTTCGATCAGAGTCAAAGAAGCTGTGGACCTTCTTGCCAAGGCCCGAGTTTGTCATAAGGTTTACCATAGTCACAGCACAGGGCTTCCTCTAGCTGCTGAGGCTGATCACTCAGTGTATAAGCTTTTGTTTATGGATATCGGTCTTGCAAACCATGTGCTGGGCCTGGACTGGACCGTAATAAGCAAAATGGAGGAACGCCAGCTTGTCAATGAGGGCGGCCTGGCCGAACAGTTTATCGGGCAGCATCTGGTTGACTTGCAAAAAGGCCTGGACGCACCGCAACTCTTCTACTGGCTCAGGGAGGGCAAAAGCGCCAATGCCGAAGTTGACTATGTTATCTCCCAGGGCAATCTGATTATTCCTGTTGAAGTAAAAGCGGGAAAAAGCGGAGCCCTCAAATCCCTGCATCAATTCATGCACAGGCGAAGGCAGAATCTCGCGGTGCGCTTTGACCTCAATCCCCCAAGCCGACAGAAAGTGACGCACGCGATTTCTACTGCTGAAAAAAACGCGCGAGTGGAATTTTCTCTTATCTCACTGCCCCTTTACGCTGTGGAAGAGCTGCCCCGCATTATAAGCGGGGTTAATCGGTCAGTCGGTTGATCGGTGAGTCGGTGAGTCGGTCAGTCGGTGAATCGGTTAGTCTGTGAATCGGTTAGTCTGTGAATCGGTTAGTCTGTGAATCGGTTAGTCTGTGAATCGGTTAGTCTGTGAATCGGGCTGGGGCTGCCCCACAAAGCTGAATTTCTTAACTTAGCGTACTTTGCGGCTTGAGCGAAGCAGCCTGCCCTGCACCTATCTTGGTGAGAAATGGTGGAGAAGCAGCAAAATTAGTAAAAAAGTTGGCTATAAAGATAGGTGCACGGGGGCGGTTGTCTTAAATCGGATATCGGATATCTGACGTCGGACGTCTGGTTAAAAAGTCTGTGGTTAATAATCTTAATCCGGAAGTCTGATGTCTGATGTCTGACCTCGGATATCGGATGTCGGATGTCACACAAGCTTCCTGATCACCGCCGCAACCACTCCCCAGACACGGGCTTCCATCCCGTCAGTTATTTCCACAGGTTTGAAATCAGGGTTTTCTGACACCAGAAATACCCTGTTATCTCTGAGCCTGAGTCTTTTCACAGTAATTTCATTATCAATCACTGCCACCACTATCCTGTTGTGCACCGGGTCCATGGACCTGTCCACAAGGAGTATGTCTCCGGGAAGTATGCCCGCTCCGCGCATGGACTCGCCGGCTACACGGATGTAAAAGGAAGCGGCCTTGTTGTTTATCAGGTAGTCGTTGAGATCAAGGAACCTGTCCATGTAATCGTCGGCCGGAGAAGGAAACCCCGCCGGAACCAGAGCAATGAGTTCAGGCAGGGAAACACTTGTTCCCTCAGCCCTGGGCAGGGTTACGCGTAATGATTTATCCATAAGCAAAGGCGGTATTTTATTATTTCGAAGCATTATTAACAAATGTAAACTTGATGTCAAACACAAATAAGTGTTTGGGATTGAATCAGGGGTAAATATGGCTGGAAAAGAGAAACGGGATAAAGCATTTCTTGATATGCTTTATCCCGTGAGCGGCTATTCTTTTAATGCGGGGCTGTTATGTTGACTGTTTGATGAATTCTTCGATTTTCAGGGCCGGCATGCTCAGAAGCTGAACCGTGCCCCTGGAGCCCAGTTCCACAGACATCTTTAAAATAGCTTCATTATTGGGAGCTTCAACAATGTTCACAAAATCATATTCTCCCATCACCGCGAACTGCTCTTTCACCTGAACTCCCATTGCTTCCAGTTCCTTGTTCACCTCCATGATCCGATCAGGTTTTTTCTTCAGGGTCTTTCTGCCTTCATCGGTCAGCTTGCTTAAGATTACATAGTATCCCATTGTGATTTTGACCTCCTGTATGGTTTAAGGGTTAAGCAGATCCTAAAAAATCCTCCCTCTGTGCCAATAAGAGTGAGGAAACAAAGCCCGTTATCGGCGAGAACCCCAAGGGTGGGTGGCAGCCTCCTCAAACCGTCTGAGATTGCTTCAGTCGCTACGCTCCTTCGCAATGACAGGCTTGACAAAATCCGGTGTTCCGCCGTGAAACCTGTCATTGCGAGCGAGTCTTCGAGCGCGGCAATCTCAATCTAACTGCCTGGGATTGTATCGTTTCCTTCGCAGGCACAGATAAAGCCGCATCAATTCAGCTGAGAGTCATGGTTATCGGCTGTCTGCTCAGGCCGCGGGCAGATCTTTCCTTCAGATTATGACCCCCTCTTTCTGGCCTGCAGGATAATGTCCGCCAGTTCCTGAGCCGCTGACCTGGGAGATGGAGCTGAACAGATGGCAGAAACCACGGCTGCTCCGTCCATGCCGGCAACTATAATCTCGTTCAGGTTGTTTTTATTAATCCCGCCTATGGTTATCAAAGGTCTGGATGTCTTTTGCCGGGCTTTTTTCAAGCCTTCAATCCCAAAGGCCGGTGTTGTGTCCGGCTTGGTCGGTGTGGGAAAGACCGGGCTCAGGCTCAGGTAGTTAATATGAAACTTTTCAGCCTCAGTAATCTGGTCAAAGGTATTGATGGAAACCCCGATTATTTTGCCCGGGCCAAGCATTTCTCTGACCACAGAGCAGGGAAGATCAGTCTGTCCCACATGAACTCCTTCCGCTCCAACGGCAATGGCCACATCCACCCGATCATTAATTATCAAAGGCACATTGGTCTTTTCCAGACTTTTTTTCATGGCCCTGGCCAGTTGAAAAAATGCCATGGTATCAGAATCCTTTTCCCGGATCTGAACAATACTTACTCCCCCTGCTACAGCCTCCATGACAACTTCAATAAGCTCGCGGCCCAGGCAGAGCTTCTGGTCTGTCACCAGATAAAGGGAATAATCAATGTCTGTTTTCATTGACAAGTATTCGTCATGACTTTTCGAGCCAAGAATCCTGCTCCATCTTTGTGTTTCTTTTGTTGCAAACTCCCTTGCACGGCCTCGTATAGCCAAAACCATTTATTAAGTATAGCATGATAAAAATGCATGCCCCATGGTTTTGACTGACGAGGTCCGGCGCGGTCAGACAGAACAACAATGGCGAAACCCAAACGAGGAGCAGGCTGACCTTAATAAATTCTCAACAGCGATTATGGCTGTAAATTCTTGGCCTGTTCAATCACCGCGCGCATGAAGGCCGGGAGGTCGTCAGGGGTGCGGCTGGTAATGAGGTTTTTATCGATGACCACTTCCTTATCAACCCAGTTGGCTCCGGCGTGTTCCAGGTCATCCTTGATGGCGATAAAGGATGTGACCTTGAGCCCTTTGAGAATCTTGGCCGAGGCCAGCATCCACCCGGCATGACAGATGGCTGCGACAATTTTTCCCTGCTCATGCATGCTTCTGACCAGGTCAACCATGGCTTTGTGTCTTCGCATATGATCTGGCGCGTATCCGCCGGGTATGATCAGAACCGCATACTCCGCGGGATTGACGTCTTTCGCGGCCAGGTCGGACTTGGCGGATGTTCCTTCCTTGCCCGGATACTTTTTCCCGGCCTCAGGCCCCACGACAAATGTTTCAGCCCCGGCTTCCCTGAGCCTGTAAAGGGGATAGATGAATTCATAATCGTTGTACATCTGCTCCACTAACACGATGGCTTTTTTGCCTGATAATTCCATTTTAAGAACTCCTTGTTTTTTGAAATATAACAATCAATCCCGAAAATGGCAAGAATTGGAGAATAAAACAGAAATACCTCACTAATATATCAATCATGAGCAAACTGCATATGTTTCATAAAAAAGCCCCGGGGAATTCCCGGGGCTTCTCGGCAGGGTCAGGATCTGATGATAAAAGAAAATATTACATATTCGCCAGTGTTGAACTTATTACCGGATCAAAGAGGTTTAATATCAATGAAGGATTAAGCCCGAGATAAATAGAGACAGCTATAATCACGATCAAGGGCAGGCTCATGAGCAGTGGAGGATCTTTAATGTAATCCTTATTTTGAAGATTTTCGGGCATCTTACCTATAAAAATTCTCATGGTAAAATAAAAGACGTATCCAACCGTGATCATTACAGCAGCAACACCCAATGCTCCTATAATGATTCCCAAAGCGTCACCGCGTCCAAAAATACCTGAGAACATGATGAGTTCCGCCGGAAAGCTGCTGAATGGAGGAATCCCCGCAAGCATCATCCCTCCTGAAATAAAGAGGAAGGCGGTGATGGGCATCCTGCTGCCAAGTCCGCCAAGATAATTGATGTTGCGGATGTGGGTTGTATAAACAACTATTCCGCAAGTTGAAAAGAACACTGTTTTACCCATGATAAGGCTGAGAAAAAAGAAAAGTCCACCCTCTATACTGGCAGTTGTAAGCGCGCCGATGCCCAGCATGGAGTATGCGCTCTGACTGATGGTGGAGCACGCGGGAATGCGCTTCATATCAGTCTGGGCCAGGGTCAGAAGCGAGCCGTAAATCATGGTGATTACGGACATGATCATAATGGGCGGTCCAAACCACTGGAAGTCATTCCAGAGCGGCAGAACAAGGACTCTGACAATAATATATGCGGCGATATTGGCGTAAACTGCCAGCAGTCCTGCTATGCAGGTAGGATGTTCAGCGTGTACCCAGGGCATCCAGACATGCAGGGGAACTATGGCCAGCTTGGCGGACATGCCTACCAGAGTGAGAGCGATCGCCCAGAAAGCGAGGGGACTGCCGGCCATTGTGTGAATCTGGTCAATCTGGAATGTTCCAATTTCAGAATAGATTATCAAAACCCCCGCCAGAAAAAGGATTGCTGAAAATATACCCCAGATCAGGCACATTATAGCTACCTTGACCCGCTCATAATAACCATAATAAGCCATCAGGAAATAAAGAACTATGGTCAGTACCTCCAAAAAGAAGTACAGAACTATGAGGTCAGAGGCAAAGCTTACACCCATGAACCCGACGGGAAAGAAAAGAAGGAGGTAGAAAAAACAGGTGTAATAACTGGTTTGTCCTTTCTCGCTCAGACTTTCGTAAACAATTTCTATGCGGTGATCTATATATTTAATAGAATATACACACAGGGCAAGGCAAAGCAGATTGCATATAAGTGCTACTGCAACGCTGAGTCCATCTCCAAGCAGGGATAACCTGATATCAGGATTGATAAGAAGGGGGTACTCCTCAACTATAGGGGCTCCCTGATACACTTCGCTCAAGGCCAGCAGCAGCAGAAAAGTGGTGTAAACAAGACCGGATACTGCCACCCAGCCGGATTTCTTGCCCAACGTGTTCCTGAACAAAAAGATGAATACTGAAACCAGCGCAGGTATAAATATTATCTGAAGAAGAATTGAAGGCATCATGCCATGATCCTTATCAAGGCTAAAATTATAAAAACTATGGTTATCGCTAGGAGATAAAGAATACTGCTGGACATATCACGGTTATCAGCACGAATGATTTTAATTAAGAAACTTCCGCCGCTGTAAATTACTGCAGGAAGTCTGTTATGCACTGTATTGTCAAAGCCTTTTTCAGCCCTGCCGGCAACTGCTGATGCGGAAAAGCGGCTGATGCTCATGCCAAGCCTGGAATACATCTCACTCCACCAGCTATCGATTATGGCTATGGGCTT
>PXDF01000207.1 GCA_003566455.1 Desulfonatronovibrio sp. | reverse complement strand
GATCAGGTGCGACTTAATGGCCAGGAGCAAAAGCAAAGCACAGGAGTTTGACCGAACCGTTGATGAATTATCCCTGAAGCTCGGACAGTGGCTGGATCAGAAAAAAAGCGCTTCACGACCGGTGATTACCGGCAGGCAGATCATGGGATATACAGGCCTGCCCCAGGGTCCGGAAATCGGATTAATACTGGAAAACACCACCAATTGGGCCATCAATAACAATATAATTGACCAGGACAGGATTCGTGAATATGTGTTAGGCTGGAAATTTAATGTAAAATAAGGAGCTGGTCTTCCTTGAACCACAATAAACTCAACGCAAACAAAAACAACAATAAGGCCGTCCATGGAGGCTGGAATTTTGACAACACTTACGCCCGCCTTCCTGAGTCATTTTACGCGCGACTGAACCCGGTTCCGGTCCGCGACCCAAACATGGTTTTATTCAACCGCGCTTTAGCTGAATCCCTTGGCCTGAACGCCCAATTCCTGGAAGGAGACGAAGGCCTTGCCGAATTTTCAGGCAACAGGATTCCAGAAAACGCTGAGCCCATTGCCATGGCCTATGCCGGGCATCAGTTCGGGTCCTTTACCATGCTTGGCGATGGACGGGTCTTACTCCTGGGCGAGCACGTCACCCCTGACGGGCAGCGCTTTGACATCCAGCTCAAGGGTTCCGGTCAGACACCCTTTTCCCGCCGCGGAGACGGGCGCGCCGCCCTGGGACCCATGCTCAGGGAATACATTATCAGCGAGGCCATGCATGCCCTCGGCATTCCCACGACCCGCAGCCTGGCTGCGGTTACAACCGGCGAACCTGTATTCCGGGAAACCACTCTTCCTGGAGCCATTCTCACCCGGGTAGCTGCCAGCCATATTCGGGTGGGCACCTTTGAATACGTTGCAAATCTGGATGAAAAGGAAAGTATTAAAATCCTGGCCCATTACACCCTTAACCGGCATTACCCACATCTTAAAGCCCATGAAAACCCATGCCTTGCCCTTTTTAAGACTGTAACAGAAAGACAGGCTTTTCTTGTGGCCAGATGGCAGCATGTTGGTTTCATACACGGAGTAATGAATACCGACAATATGTCTCTTTGCGGAGAAACTATTGATTATGGACCCTGCGCTTTCATGGATGTTTATGATCCATCCACGGTGTTCAGCTCCATAGACCACCACGGCCGCTATGCTTATGGCAACCAGCCGCGTATGGCCCAGTGGAATCTGGCCCGCTTTGCGGAAACACTTTTGCCCGTGCTCCATGCTGACCAGAACCAGGCCATTGACCTGGCCAAGGAAGTGCTGGCCTCGTTTCCGGAAAAATTCCAGGCTTTCTGGCTGGCAGGAATGCGGGCAAAACTGGGATTGTTTAATGATGAAGCTGATGACCTTCCCCTGATAGATTCCCTGCTCTCCTGCATGCACCGGAATCACGCTGATTACACCAGCACCTTTCGCGACCTTTCCCTGGAAATACTGCCGGATAAACCTCTGTTCCGCGACCAGAATTTTATTGAATGGCACAAGAAATGGCAGGAAAGAATGGCTCGGCAGCCTGAATCCATGAACGTGTCCCGTGAGCTCATGCTAAGCAGCAATCCAGCAGTCATCCCGCGGAACCACAGGGTGGAGGAAGCTCTGGAAGAAGCTGTTGAACGTGGAGACCTGACAAAGGCAAGAGAACTGCTCCAGGTTTTATCCGATCCTTATGCTGAATCTCCCCTGCATCTGAAATACAGCTCCGTGCCGGAGACTTCAGCCGGCGCGTATCAGACCTTCTGCGGAACTTAAGTGTATGGGTCTATTCAGGCAGACAGAATGGGGTGTAGCGGGTCAGTATCAATGGAATGGATAGTGCTGCTGGTCCTGACCGGTGAATTTATTATCAGAAACAATTAAGTATTTATACAGACATCAAAAGACAGCCCGTCACTTCTGCTGCTCTTTCTTATTATCCATGGCCACCTTGGTAGCCACTCCAAGTATTCCGCAAAGCACTCCAAGGATCAGGGACCTTAACGGATCAATCCCGAGAAGCAAACTGGCGGTAAGGCCTACTGTACCGCCCATTACCACGCCTCTGAACACGGGAATCTTCATCGCTGTGCTCCATTGTTGATTGTTGTATTTTTTTTATGAAACAATCTGAAATCCAATACAACCGATGCAAGGCAGTCAACACTTTTTCTTATAAAAAGTAAAGAAATGAAGCGAGATGGCTGGAGCAGAACCTCTTAAGTTGATCTTCATTGTTTTCTGTTTTAATGAAAATAAGTCAGAAATTAACACAGACCGATTCATGGTGATCCGGTGATAATGGACTTACTTTAGCAGGCATATTCATTGGTGACTTACTCATAAGATCCTGTCAGAAAAAACAAGAAAGTTTGAACCACCAGGACGCCAAGGCGTGGGAACGGGCGGTGCAGGTTTCTTTTTTCTTGGGTTGCGGGAGTATCCCGCGTTAGTTATTCAAAAAATCTCATTTCAAAGCAGACTTTTTTCTGATATCATGTCAGCAAGGCGGCGCAAATGAAGCTGGAACCTGTCATTGTTCAATGCCACAGTGGATATAAGGTGAATGAATACCCGGTCGCATTTGTTTTTCAGGATCAGCACCAGGAAGTGGTGGAAATTGTGGATCGCTGGTATGAAGGTGGAACAACTCCTGATAAACCGGTCATGGATTACTACAAGGTCAAAACTGATCAGGGAGCGATCTTCATTCTCATGTACGCCGGACATCTGGATCAATGGTTCCTCCGCCATTGATCTCTCAGTTCTTGTAAAGACTATTTGCTGGCTTAAATAGTCAGCTTTTACCGGGCCAGTAATGAATAATATATCTGCCACTTGGAACCAGGAGCAATTTCCAGGAAGATGGCGGTTTGAAGTCAAACCAATTTCGGCTCCATCGCCATTGAAAGCGGGTTTGCGCCTTGTCCATCATTGGGACAGGATTTTTTAAAGTTCGCGTAATAAAAATCATTCAACAGAATGTTAAAGGAGGTTATTGATCATGTCAGCATTTGAAAAAGCCTTGGCTGCGGGGAGACCTTCAAATATTGTCAGGTTGTTTCCAAATTCCAGCGCATTACTGGTCAGCGGCAAATTTATCGATATGGCCATGCTGAAAAAAGGAAAAGCCATATGCATGGCTGCCAACGCCAGAAACCACTTCATCATCCGTGGAGCCCTCAAAGCCGCGCACAGGGCCAACTCTGTGCTGATTATGGAAATAGCCAGATCTGAAGGCGGGACCAACGCTTATTGCGCGGTGAACTTCTGGAATCTGGCCCGGCAGGTTGATGCCGTGTGCAACGAACTGGGCATCACCATACCAGTGGCAATTCACGCGGATCATTACGGAATAAAAAAAGAATCAGACATAGCCGCTGCCAGGGAAGAAATTCCATCTCTGTTTGAAGCGGGGATCACGTCAATAGCGGTTGACGCTTCGCACATGCCTGACGACAGGAACCTTCTTGCCAGTATTGATATCATCAAAAGCGTCATCCCTGAATGGGCAGGTCTTGAGACTGAAGTCGGCGAAATAAAGGGCAAGCAAGGCCTTTCCACGGTTGACGAGGCCTTGTTCCTGATTCAGGGGCTCAACGCCCATGACATATTCCCGAATTGGATCGCCTTAAACAATGGTACTACTCATGGCATTGAGGAAAGCGACCAGGGGATCCAGGTGGAATTGACCGCAGAAATTCATTCAGCCCTCGAAAAATACAGGATTTCAGGCGCCCAGCACGGGACTTCAGGCAACCACTCTGACAGGCTCAGGCAGATCGCCAGAACAACCAGCACCACCAAAGCCAATGTGGCCACTGCTTTGCAGATGATCTCGTGGGGCCTGGAAGTCAATGACTACGGCAATGCTATTCTTGACTCCAACGGCAACTTTAAAAAACTCAAAGGTGAAGGGGTGTCAGAGGAACTCTGGCAGGAAATGGTCAAATTTGCCCATGAAAAGGGCTGGAAAGGAGGCAACTTTAAAAAACTCAACCTTCCATTTGAAAACAAGCTTCTGGCCCAGCCAAGAAAGATCCGTGAAAGGATGGCCGGCCGCGTCGAGGAATTCGCCTATTCCATGATGGTTGATGTTTTTGATTCCCGGGATACTGCGGATATTGCCATTGACCTGATAATTCAAGCCGGGAGTCATGATCCGGGTCCCAAGGCATCCCGCATAGAGGACCCATCGGAATGGACCAGAGAAAAAATCATTCAAAAGGCGGAACTGATCACTGGTGATAAAGGACCGGCAGGGGACTTTGATGACTGAGCTTATACATATGACATGAAGGACATAGCTGGTGCCCGGGGCCGGACTCGAACCGGCACGCAGCTGGGCTACAAGGGATTTTAAGTTCCATGTTATCGCTCTTTCATACCGTTTCATATGTTTGTGTACTCAATCTCCTTCTCTTAATTAAGCTATTTTTCCTTGTTTAAATTCTATGAGTTTTTATTGACTTTTATTTTTACTGAGTACATAGTGAGTACACGAAAACAAAAAGTGGAAAATTATGGCAAACCTGACCAAAACTTACATTGATAATATCAAGCCCCCTGAGAAAGGACAGAAACTCATTTATGACGATGAGCTGAAAGGCTTTGGAGTACGGGTCACTAAAACAGCAAAGGCGTATATTTGTCAGGGCAGAGTAAAGGGAAGAGTTAAAAGGGTTAAGATTGGCAATCATGGGGCATGGACTTTGGATAATGCCAGAAAGAAAGCCAGGGAACATCTGGCTAATATGGCTAATGGAATTGATCCCAATCAGGAAAAGAAAGTTCAAGCAGTTAGGGCTTTAACCCTTGAGGAAGTAAAAGAGGATTATATCAAATCCAGAAATTTGAAAGAATCCAGTATTAAGGACTATAACAAGCACTTGAACGGAATTTTTAAGGAATGGAAAGACCAGCCTGTAACAGTCATTGACAGAGAGGGAGTGAAGAAACTGTTCGAGAAGGCTTCAAAGGCCAGCAAAGCCCAGGCGAATCAGGCTTTCAGAATTCTCAGATCACTTATCAACTATGCAATGGAGAATTACAGACCTGGAAACAGGCCCATAATCCTTGAAAATCCTGTCAAAGTCCTTTCAGCCACAAAACGATGGCACAGCATCAAGCCCAGGAATTCTAAAATAACAACTGACAAGATAGGAAGAGCATGGACCTGCATTCAACAGGAAATGAGCCTTCCAGTTCAAAATCATACCTCCAGGTCCATCATTGACTTGATAGCTTTCCTCTTGCTGACAGGCTGTAGAATTGGAGAAGCAAGGGCTTTGAAGTGGGAGAATGTTAATCTGAAAGAAGCTTACTGGTTTATTCAAGATCCTAAGAATAACAACCCGGCCACCCTTCCCCTTTCATCACAGGCCCTTCAGGTTCTCAAGGAACGACCTGTCATAAATGAATATGTTTTCAGCAGGGAGTCTGGGAAAGGACATGTTACCGATGTTAGATTCACAATGAAGAAAATAAACAAGGCTGTTGGTATCCATCTTACTCCCCACGATCTGAGAAGGACCTTTCAGGCCATAGCAGGGGAGTGCGGCATTGAGCTGTATAAAACTAAGTTGTTGATGAACCACAAGCTTAATCAGGATGTAACCATTTCTGCTTACACAGAAACCAGCGATCTGCAATACTTAAAATCAGAAATACAGATGATAGGGGACTGGATAGAAAAACAAGTACCGATCACCGCGAACTCCGATAATGAAGACCTTTTGGATATTCTTTTCCCTGAATTTTCGACATAGATCATACAGGAGATATCGGATTTACTGTTATAATTTGTAAAAAACGTCTACCCTCAGTACTGCCAAAACTGCCAAAAGGGTGAGAAAAAGGATATCCGAAAACAACGTCTTGCCCACCTGAAAGGTCTTTTTTATAGAGTCCAGTAAAGAAGAACCTTAATAATGATCTCTCACAAGAGACTTTTCACAACGCCAGGCCAGTATTGATGGTTACTTTTGTTACTTGAGCGGATGTCCGAAGCTATTAAACGGGGAATCTCAAGCTAGATGCTTTACTCTATGAGGGACAAAGGTGTGATTGAACACCAAACTGGACTGATAAATAATTGAGAAAGGTAACAATAAGAAAGCCTGTTACCGACCTCTTATAGGGCAGGAGCATCAGGCTTTTTTGCCGGCCCACCGGCATTGGATGCTTTATTGATTTTTTATCTTAACTGGCTTGACCCAAGAGATCCCCTCTCGAGGAAGGGTTTATACTATATCATTTTCACCAAACAAGTGAACTCGGAATGAATTTCTGTCTATCTGCCGGTGTCTTTTAGAAAAATCACTGTAAAATGTGCTTCTAGAAATTCTTGTCAACAGCTGGCATGACAGTGGTGTATTTATTCCCCGGCATTAGAAAGAAGAAGCGAGATCACGGGTTCGGAAAGATATAACCCCGACTCCTGAAGTCTTTCGAGCCGGTCTTTGACGGAATTGATCAATCCTCTTTTTTTGGCGAGGATCAGCAAGCCTCCGGTTCCAAGGGTTTTAATTCCCAGCACCCGGGCACAACGACGGGCTGCAAGGTCGTCCACCAGTGCTCTGTATTCTGGTTTCTGACACGCAAAGGAAAAAACAGAGGCTTCACCTTCCCCAAGATTCCAGGCGGCGACTTTTAGACTTATTTCCACTTCAACTCTGGAACACCAAGGTGCATTGGGCAGCATTTTTTTTGCCTCGTCCAGTGGACCGTCAACCACAATTTCTTTGTAAACCTGCTGAGGAACAATGATGGTTTTAAACATTTGTGGCAGTAGTTCGGCCTGGTTGCTGCGAAAAAGGACAATCAGGGGAGAGCTGTTGGCTACTACCTTTTCAATCCGCATCAGCTAATTCCTGGTCGAGGCTGTCAGGCGTGATCTGTAAGGGAGATACTTTGGATTCGGACAAAGCATCGATAAACCCGGCTCTTGAGAGACCGGCTATTTCAGCTCCCTTATTCTGGGTAATTCTGCCCAGTTCATACCATTTGATTGCGGCAGCAATACGCATTTGTCTACTAAACTCCTGAGGGTCAGTCTGGAGTGCGGAAAAAACAGTTTCGGGCAGTTCTATAGTTAGTGTCGGCATAGGATACCTTCCTATTTGTTTTTATTATATAAATCTCAACAAATTGAAATTTGCCGCATTTAAGTTAAACTTATGCTGCAACTCAGGCCTAGTCAAGCGGATTGCACCTGGCCCGAAAAACCCGGGGGCCTCAGTTATAATCGAGCCTGCCCGGCAGTCAGGTTCTTTGGTCGTTTGAGCAGGCACCACCTGCTGCTGGTCAATACCGGTTCTTCGCCCCTGGCCTTCAACTCCCTGGCTTCCGAGGCCCCTATCTTGGCCCTCCCTGAATTTCATCCAAGGCGACATCTATCCTGACACATGGGGAAATTTATGGGTCAAAAATATATTCTCTATCACGAAAATGCCTGTAAAATCAATGAATGCCCTGTTTTCCTGAATCATGACTGAATCAGGTTAATATTTTTAGCCTTGAAATTCTTGAATAATCCCCCCCACCCAAACAGTCTTTATACGAGGGGGATAGAAGATTGAACCTTGTTACCCAGATTTCCTCTCCCTTCTCTGAAAGCATAGGCGAATAAAGAGCTTAATAGTTTATATTGACTGCTTTCAGATTGGTCAAAATTTTTTTATATTGAGGGCAGGTTTAATTTCCCTGATGAGTACATAATGAGTACACGCATTTTGAGTACATAAAATGGAAGAAGCAGGAAGGATAAAAGCATATGCTATTTATTGGTGCCCGGGGCCGGACTCGAACCGGCACGCAGCTAAGCTGCAAGGGATTTTAAGTCCCTGGCGTCTACCAGATTCCGCCACCCGGGCAAAGAAGAATAAATTGATTCGGAAGGCAATATAAATTATCCTTGTCTTTATAAGGCGTCAAGAAATCATTTCCAGCTGTTCCTTCAGCCTTTATTCTTCCTATTTTGAATCTATGTTCAATATTCCCACAAAAACTCTGGTTATAGGTATTGACGGGCTCAGTCTGAGCCTGGCCAGAGACCTGGCCGCCACAGGAGTTTTTGAAAACCTCGCTGAAATCGTCAACTCCACGAATACCATGGCCATCAGTTCCGAGTTGCCCGATGTTTCCCCGGTCAACTGGACTTCTTTTTTTACCGCCAGGGGACCTGAAGAACACGGCGTGTACGGATTCACCGGGCTTGATCCCCTTTCTTATCAGCTTTTTCTGACAAACCTGACCCATGTCCGGGCTGAAACAATATGGCAGAGGCTTGGCCGGAAAGGCTGGGTCAGCAAAATAATCAATCTGCCCTGCACCTATCCCGCGCCTGAACTCAAGGGCATGATCATCTCTGGCTTTGTGGCCCCTGACCTGGACAGGGCTGTACATCCCAGGGCTATCCTGCCCATGCTAAAAAAAATCGGATACAGGCTGGAAGCTGAAACAACCATCGGCCTGAGCCGTCCTGACCTGCTCATTGATGAATTAAAGTCAACCATAGATTCAAGAATGAGGGCTTTTAACCTTTTCTGGCCTGATCTGGCCTGGGATTTTTTTGTCCTGGTCTTCACGGAGCTGGATCGGATCAGTCATTTTCTGCAAAACGCCATAATTGATGACAAGCACCTTTTACATGAGCAGTGCATGGACTTGCTCAAACATCTGGACAGAGCAGCTGGGGAAATTTTGACGCGCTATAACGGCCTGAAAGGTCCCAAGCGCCTGCTTGTGGTTGCTGATCATGGATTTACAAAACTTGACTGCGAGGTCGACATCAACTCTTTTTTGCGCGCAGAAGGCTTCCTGGCTTTCAAAAAAAGGCCTGAACACGAGCTGGACCTGAGCTGCATTGATATGTCCAGCCGGGCCTTTGCCCTTGATCCCGGCCGGATATTTATCCATGACCAGGAGCGCTTTGCCCGGGGAAGAATCTCTGAAGCTGAATACGCCGGAATAAGGGAAAAAATCAGGACTTGTCTTTTTGAGTTAAAATACCATGGCCGGAAAGTTGTGGACAGAGTTTATTTAGGACAGGAACTTTATCCATCAGGAATTGGACTGCCCCCGGACCTGCTGTGCGTTCCCGTGAAGGGCTTTGATTTCAAGGCCAAATTTGACCGGGACTCAATTTTCGGTAATTTTGGCAGGACTGGAACCCATAGTCCGGATGATGTGTTCTTTTACGATTCAGAAGCCACAAGACCTGAAAGGGTCAGGGATATACTTATGGGGTTTGGGGTTGAGGGCAATAATTCAATACTATTTTAAGCCAATCTTTCTGCGCAAAGGGTTTGTCCAGACGATCATCTTTCTCCATGTGCTTCGCCTGACCCTGAACAGATTGGCAGTCCGCAGCATTTTCTGGAGACTGAACCTGTTGACGCAGTAATAGTTGAAAAAGGTTTCCTGCCACTCGTAAAGATCCAGCCTGGACAGGTCCATGGCCCTTTGGCTGTTGGAAAGACCAGGCATTATTCTGGCCCGGTTGAGGTCAATCAGGTAAAGCTTTTGCCCGACATATTCGGCCTTGAGTAAAAAATTGCTCAGATTCAAATCCCTGTGCCATAACCCACTGTCGTGCATGCGCATAATATAGTCTGCCAAAAGCTGTAAAACATTTTCCATGCCCTGGCGGCCATCAGGGAGGCTGATCCTGTAGTTTTTCAAGTCAATATAGTCATGGATGGCTTCAGTGATATAAGCATTGTTGATGACTAACCCCAGCTTTCTGAATTCAATGGCACCCAGAGGTACAGGAGTTGTCAGACCGTGTTCAATCATGTGCTGAGCCGTTTGAAACGACCTAATGGCTTTGGATTTTTTAAAGGGGCTGATAATGCCCTGAAAACCACGCCATTTAAAACGCTTCACAACCTGACGCGGCCATGGAAAATCCTTTTCAGACAACAAGCTGGTTTCAAAAATAAGGTTGGGTCGCTCTTTCAAGACAACAACGCCCTTTCCGCAACTTTCAGCTGACCTGATGGAAATACTCTCAAGAACCGGAACCAGGTCTGGATGACCTACATAGCTCAAGCCTCTTGCCCTGATATATTCAGGCTGATATGGGATAGAAAAATCCTGATTGTTTTCCAAAAAATTGTTCCCAAAAAGCCTCGGGTTAAAATTAATGCCTTTCCCGCTCACAGGTCTGTATATGAGAATGAGGGTTCATTAATCAAGCTGTTAATGCCATGGTTTGTTTTAACAGCGCATGAAGACCTTTGTTTTGGATGCCCCTTATATGAACCTGTTGCATGATGCCGGCAAATCAATTACCTTTTCATAATTACAAGGCTGATACAGTAATTAAAAGATCAATGGGTAATGGCAAAGATCTGGAGCTGTCTGATCTTAAATAATTCCAGGAGAATCAGAATGAACAGAGTAACTGCTTTTATGACAAGTCTGGCTGTTGTGGCTGTTTTTTTATTTTCAGTAAGCATCCATGCTGCAATTGAAGAGGAAGGTGAAAGATTATTACAACTGAGATGCATGAAATGTCATGACCTTAAGAGAATAACAGACTCAGACAAAGACCGGGACGGCTGGGAAAACACGGTCAGAAGAATGATGAGTATTGGTGCCAGAGTTTCTCCGGCTGAAAAGGAAACACTGATCAATTATCTTGCCCGGGAAGATAAAGCCCGGCCATAAATTTATCCAGAATTCAAGAAATTGGAAATTAACCCATTACAAGGAAATTTTATGTCGTATGTATTAGCTTACATCACAGCCGCGGACATGGACGAGGCTGAAAAAGTCGGCAGAGCCTTGGTTGAAAGCAGGCTGGCAGCGTGCGTCAATGTCTTTCAAGGCATGCAGTCCATGTACATGTGGAAAGGAAGTTTGGAAAAGGCTTTGGAAACAGTCATCATCGCCAAAACCACTGAAAAACTTAAATACAAAGTGGTGGAGCAGGTCAAAAATACTCACAGCTACGAATGTCCCTGTGTGGTTTTTGTGCCGGTGGTCGGGGGCAACCCTGAATTTCTGCAATGGATAGATGATGAGACTGATTGATGAATCCTGGTTGAATAATTGCTGAAACCGTCTGGGACAAAACGTTTTCGCCCAGGCTTGTTAAGGACAGTAAAATGCTTGATATGAAAATTGAAAATCTGGAAAGTTATCTTAAATCGATTATTTCCGGTAAGATTGAACTGACCGGGATCGGTGAAATCGGTTCCCTTGACCAGCAGGGCATGAAGGATTTCGGTTACGGGAAACCCATGCTCATCAATTTCAAACAGGACGGCAAGCCCATACAGGCTGTGCTTTCAGTCATGAAAGGGGATAAATACGGCCACCAGTATTATTGGGACCGGGCTGCAATTCTAATGTTTCAGTACGAGACCGGCGGACTGATGAAAAGGCACGTCAAGCCCCTGGGTCTGGGTTATATTGATAATTCCGGACGTTTAACGCCGGTCAGAGATATTAATGAATTTTTTATTCTCAATGAAAAAGTTGAGGGTCAGGATTATTTTCTGGACCTGGAAAGAATAAAAAACGGCAATCTGAAAAAAAGCGATCTGAAGATGGCTTCGGATTTCGGCCTGTGGCTGGCTGAACTTCACTCGGCCAAAAGCTCTGAGAAAGACCTGTACGACCGCAGAATAAGACAGCTCATCGGTGATTCTGAATGCATATTCGGACTCATTGACGGCTATCCATATCCTTACGAACATTTTTCCGAAAAAAGATTTATCCGCCTTGAACAAAAGCTCATAGAATGGCGCTGGAAACTGAAACATTACTCCCATCGCTTAAGCGAGGTGCATGGAGATTTTCATCCCTGGAATGTTCTGGTCAGAGACGGAAACGATTTTTCGGTCCTGGACCGAAGCCGAGGACAATGGGGAGAGCCTGCTGATGATGTCTCCACCATGACCTGCAATTATCTGCTTTATTCTCTGTATTCCGGACCAAGACTTTCAGGAGACTTTGAAAAGCTCTACTTCTTACTCTGGGATACTTATATGGATAAAACAAATGATCATGAAATCCTGGAAGTGATAGCCCCCTTCTATGTATTCAGGGGGCTGGTCATAGCCTCTCCCCAGTGGTATCCCGGCCATCCTCTGGATGTGCGACAGGCCCTTTTCAGGTTTCTGGAAAATATTCTGGAAGATGGGGTTTTTGAATACAAAAATATCAACAAGTATCTGGAAGGATAACCTCTAATGGATCATTCAGCTGAAGAGTACCCGGGGATTATGTGTGGTTCACCGGTTTTTTTCTGCATGATAATATAACCGACTGCTGAAACTTTAATAACTTTCTAATGAGCTGTCCCCGTAAGATTTAATCAAACGCAGGCCAGAACTGGATGAATCATTAACCTGTCATTTTTTCATTGTGAACAACACAGGGTTCCAGCTAAATTCAAAATGAAAAATTCCTCCAAAGGCCCGGGGCGGGCAGTCTGGTTTACGGGACTGCCCGGCTCAGGCAAAAGCAGCATCAGCAGAAAAGTCTTTCAAAGACTTAAGGATCAGGGTGTTGATGCAGTATATCTGCAGATGGATCAGAGACGCAAGGTCTACTTTCCCAACCCGTCCTATTCAGCTGAGGAGAGAAGTGAGGCATACAGGAAATTCGCCCTGGAAGGGGCCAGCCTGGCAGACAAGGGTTACTTTGTAATCATGGATGCCACCGCGCCTGAGAAATCCATGCGCGACATGGCTAGAAGGCTTATAACAGATTTTGCCGAGATCCATATTCATTGTTCTCTGGAAACAGCCATGCAACGGGAAGGCCAGAGACCGCAAGGCCTGGTAATGGCTGATCTTTATGCCAGGGCTCTGGAAAGGAAAAAAACAGGAAAAGATTTCCCTGGACTTGGTCAGGTCATAGGCGTGGATGTTGACTTTGAAAGGGATCCCAACGCGGAGCTGACCATTGACAACGAAGACCTGAGCCTGGATGAGGCAGTGGACCAGGCTCTGAACTTTGTCACCGCCAATTTTACAGCTTATTGACTCTTGCTCCTGTTAGATTAATGTTATTATTATAATGAAATATTTCATGCAAACCTATGGCTGTCAGATGAACGTGGCTGATTCTGACTGGCTTGACCGTTCCCTGAAGTCCGCGGGTTTTGTAAAAACAATCTCTGAAGAACAGGCTGATTTTTTTATCATAAACACTTGCAGCGTTCGGGAGAAGCCTGAACAAAAAGTCTACAGCCATCTTGGAAGGCTAAAGGAGTTTCATGAAAAAAATCCTTCAGTCTTCGCCTGTGTTGGCGGCTGCGTTGCTCAGCAGGTGGGTAAGGGCTTCTTTGAACGCTTCCCCTATGTCCGCCTCGTTTTCGGACCTGACGGCCTGGCTATGGTGCCTGGCTCTTTGCAAAGGCTTGAGAATAACCAGCACTTGAAAATCAGCCTGCTGGATTTTGAAGACCATTATCCAGAAAGAATTGAAAACTGGCCTGATAAGATGCCGCCCCAGGCATTCGTGAATATTATGCAGGGCTGTGATAATTTTTGTGCCTATTGCGTAGTCCCCTATACCCGGGGCCGACAGAAATCACGGTCTTCAGAAGAGATTATAAGGGAATGCAGTAAGCTTATTTCTCTGGGAGTGCTGGAAATTACCCTGCTGGGTCAGAACGTTAACAGCTACGGCCTGGACAGAAACGGACAGGAAATAAATTTTGCAAGGCTGCTCAGAAAGATTGACGGGCTGCATGGGCTGAATCGTCTGCGCTTCACTACTTCCCATCCCAAGGACATGAGCCGGGAAGTGATAGAGGCGTTTGGAGAGCTTGAAACCCTGTGTTCTCATCTGCATCTGCCTCTTCAATCCGGTTCAGACAATATACTTAAGAATATGGGCCGAAAATACAACCGGGAAAGATATCTGGAGCTGGTAAAAGGACTCAGAAAGGCAAACCCTGATATCACACTGAGCACTGACCTTATTGTTGGTTTTCCCGGTGAAACCGACCATGATTTCCAGCAGACCCTGGATATTATGAATACCGTGGGATTTGATTCCAGTTTTTCTTTCAAATACTCGGATCGCCCGGGAGTTCGGTCATCGCTTATGACGCCCAAGATTTCCCAGCAGGTCAAGTCGGAAAGACTAGATATTCTGCAGAAACTTCAGGAAGAATGGACAGCCGGAAAGCTGGCCCAAAGAATCGGAGGCAGGGATCAGGTTCTGATTGAAGGACCAAGCAAAAAACAAAAGTCAGGCGTCTGGTCCTGGCAGGGCAGAGACAGAGGCGGCCGGGTAGTGAATATTGATTTTAAAACCAGGGAAGACTTTACCGGCAGAATTTTTGAAGTTAAATTTATCCGGTCCAAAAAACATTCCCTGGAAGGAGAAGTGGTGACATGATGATTAAAATGGAGATCTTCGGCCTGGCTATGGACGAGAAAACCAATATGCCGCTGGTCATTCTCAAGGACAAGGAAGACAAGTACATACTGCCCATCTGGATCGGGGCCCTTGAGGCCATGGCCATATCCATGCCCCTGAAGGGCATGACCATGCCGCGGCCCATGACCCATGACCTTTTCCTGGACACCCTGGCCAAACTTGAGGCTGAACTTGTTCATGTGGAAATCAGTGAACTAAAGGATTCAACTTATTACGCCATACTGGCCATGAATCACGGGGACAGGAAGCTCCGCATAGACAGCAGGCCTTCCGACGCCATTGCCATGGCTGTCCGGACCAAGGTGCCCATTCTGGTAAACAAGGAAATTCTGGAGACCATCATGAAAGAACAGGACGGAGATTACCAGGTTGTGCTCAATGATGAAGAGGGCAAAAAATGGGCGGAAATTCTTGAAAAGTACAGGTTGGATGACATAAAATACAAAATGTAGGATTCAGGGCAAAGGGCCAAGGAGCAAGGGCTGAGGGTAGTTCAACGTTCAAAGTTCAATCACGCGCAGCGCGAGACGAAACGCGTCCATTGTTCATAACATTAAAAAATCAGGAGCGGCATATTGATAGACCTGCACACGCACACTGTTTACAGCGATGGTGATTTTATCCCGGCTGAGCTGGCCAGAAGAGCCATGATCTCTGGATACAAAGCCATAGCTTTTACTGATCACGCTGACCATTCAAATGTTGAATATATTCTAAGAAATTTGCTGAAAATGGTTCACGATTACTCCCTTTATCAGGAGATCGAACTCATGGCCGGCGTGGAGCTTACCCATGTGCCGCCGGCCCTGATCCCTGATCTGGTGAAGAAGGCAAAAGACCTGGGAGCTCAGCTTGTTCTGGTGCATGGGGAAACAATTGTCGAACCAGTGGCTGCGGGAACAAATCACGCCGCAATTATGGCCGGCGTTGATATCCTGGCCCATCCCGGCCTCATCGCTACCCAGGACGTGGCTCTGGCTGCTGAAAAAAATGTCTGCCTTGAAATAACCACCAGAAAAGGCCATAGTCTGACCAATGGCCATGTCCTCACTCTGGCCAGGCAACATGGTTCAAAGCTGGTTATCAATAATGACGCCCATGCCGGTGAAGATCTGGTGGGAAAAGACATGCGCAAAAAAATCGCTATAGGAACGGGCATGAGTGACAACGAATACAGCCAGGCAGAACAGAACTCTCTTGATATCCTGGCCAGGATAAGGTCAGAAGGGCTTTAGTAAGTGATCAGTAATCATTGGTCAGCAGAGCTGGAGAAGATATGAACATTAATCAGGCTGAATTATGCTCGCAGGCTGCAAGAGCGTTAAGGGAATCCAGCTATGCCATTGCCATGACCGGGGCGGGAATTTCCGTGCCCAGCGGCATTCCAGACTTTCGCAGTCCAGGGGGTCTCTGGTCAAAGTTCGACCCACAGTCAGTCTGTTCAGACTGGGCCCTTCGCAACAATCCTGCAGGGGTGTGGGAATTTTTATTTGAAGCTCTGAAAATGTTCTCTTCAGCCAGGCCCAATCCGGCTCATCTTGCTCTTTCCAGGCTGGAAAACATGGGCATACTCAAATCAGTCATTACCCAGAATATTGACAACCTGCACCAGATGGCAGGTTCAAGGGATGTCATAGAATTCCATGGTGGCTGCGGATCATTTTTCTGCAATGATTGCAAAAAAGAGTTTGAACTTGCCCGGGCTCTTGCCTTGACTGTAAATGATATCCCGTGGCTGTGCAGTTTCTGCCAGGGCATAATCAGACCCGCAGTGGTCTTTTTCGGGGAGCAGATACCCTATGAAGCTATGATCAGAAGCCAGGAACTGGCTGAAAAAGCTGACTTTGTTCTGATAATCGGCACTTCAGGAGAAGTGGCCCCAGCCAATATCCTGCCCCAGTGGATTAAAAGGCGCGGAGGAACAATAATTGAAATCAACCTTGGCTCAACAGCGTATGATGGATTTTCCCATCTCAAACTTGACATGCCTGCAGAAATCGCTTTACCGCGAATCGTTGATGAATTAAATTCCCCTTGAATAATTTTATCCAATCCCTGAAAACCAAGCTGGACAGTTAATATTTCAGACCTCAATGGTTATAATTATTGACTTCCCAGTCTTTATAGCTGACAGAGCCCATTTGAAGGCTTTGATGTCAGGACCGATGAACAGGCTGTGATTTATAATTTTTAACAATTTGAAACTGCAATAAACAAGGCTAAATCAATATGAGTACCTTTCTGCCTGAGCAGGGACTGTGGTTCATGATTGTCCAGTCATCATTTCTCATCCAGGTCATAATGCTTGTCCTGCTGGTAATGTCCATTTCCTGCTGGACAATCATTTTTGTAAAGATCATTTCCTACAGACGGTTCAGGTCATTAATTCAGGATCAGATTGAGAACTTTGAACGGGCATCAGACCTGGCCGAAGCAATGAAGGCCTCCAGGCAAAGCGCCCAATCGCCGCTTTACGTTATTGGCCTGGCAGCGCTCAAAGAAATCCAAAAACTTGAGCAAAGCCAGCTTTCTTCCAGTGTCAAATTCAGGATTGCCGAGGATAATGTTCGCCGAGTTTTAAGACAGGGTGTAAGCTCCCACCTGAAAAGGCTGTCCTCTTCACTGCCTTTTCTGGCCATCTGCGCCAACTCTTCTCTTCTCATCGGTCTGCTGGGCACGGTCTGGGGGATCATGAATTCGTTCCATTCTATTGGTGTGCAAAGAGGAGCCACCCTGGCCACGGTAGCCCCGGGCATTTCAGAGGCGCTCATCACAACTGCATTTGGGCTGGTGGTGGCGATTCCAGCCACAATTTTCTATAATATATTATGGGAACGATTAAACAATATCCAGTCGGATCTTATTGATTTCGCTGGTTCTTTCTTAAACAGAGCTCAGCGAGAACTGCCCTGGATGGAGAAAAAGTAGAGGATTTGCCGTGGATTTTGATCCGTTGGGAAAAGGCTTTGTAACTCAAACCAATGTCACACCCATTGTGGATGTCATGCTGGTTTTGCTGATCATTTTCATGATCACCGCGCCCATGCTCACCCAGGGCATTGAGGTGGACCTGCCTCAGACTACAACTGTAGAGACCCTGCCCCATGATCATGAAAATCTGGTCATAACCATAAACAGGGATAATATTATTGCTATTGAAGATTATGAAGTAAAGCTTGAGGATCTTGCAGGACATTTGAAAAGAATGGTTCAGGACCGGGAAAAACTGGTTTATCTCAGAGCTGACGAGGTTGTGCCTTACGGACTGGTGGTAAAGGTAATGTCCAGGGTAAAGGAAGCGGGAATAGACAGGCTTGGTGTTGTGGCGCTGCCCGAAGAGGACTGAGTTTTATGCAGTTAAGAGCCTTTCTGGTATCATTTGTTCTGCATTTCATTATCATCATCTTTTCCGCTACATATACAGGAATCAGCAGGCACACCCCCATTGATCTCAGCAGAGAAGTGCATATGGTGGAACTGGTTTACATGGCTGAAGCCGAGCCCCCGGCTCCTGAAGTATCAGAACCAAAGCCTGAGGCTCCAAGGCCTGAACCACAGCCAGAGCCTCCTGAACCCAAAGTGGAAATACCTGAGAAACCGAAGCCAAAGCCGGAACCAGAGCCAAAGCCTGAGCCTGAACCCGAACCAAAGCCTGAGCCCAAACCAGAGCCAAAGCCTGAGCCTAAACCCGAACCTCCCAGGGAAAAAACCCCAACTCCTGAAGAACGTCTGGCCCGGGAACTGGCAGCGCTGAGAAAGGATGTGGAAAAATCAACCGCGGGCCAGGCCCCCAGGGAACAGGCCGGACTTCTCGAAGTATATGCTCTTATAGCGGAGGAACATATCAAGAGAAACTGGCGTTTTCCAAGGATAGGCGGCGCTCAGAACCTGGTTGTCAGGATTGAGGTGGAGATCGATCCCACCGGCAGAATAACCAATTCAAGGATTTTAAGAACTTCCGGCCGGGAGGACTTTGACCACTCAGCCATGAGGGCCATAGAGGACACCAGGCAGCTCCCTGAGCCTCCTTCAGCGAGAATCAGAACATTGATTATTGATTTCAACCTCCATGATTTGTCATAATATAAAAACATGGATAAGCTTAATTAAACATTAAAAACCAGTTAAAAATAAAGGATAGAAATATTCATGACTTACACACGAAAAGTATTGTCAGCTTCCCTGCTTGCCATATTTTTCATGGGAATTATTTTTTCTCATGCCCTGGCTCAGGAAAGCCTTAAAATTGACATCTTCGGCCCTGGTCAGGACAGGATCAATATCTTTGTGGCCCCTCCCAATCCCCTGGAGGATGATACCTTTATAGAAAAACAATCCCCTGAAAAAATCCGTTCCCTGCTTAAGGAAAACCTTAACCTGCTGCCTTTTCTGAACAATACCAGAGACGGCGAAATACTGGGCGGACCTGAAGTGAAAGGGGTGCGCGGCGCTGATATTGATTTCAGGAAATTCAGCCTGTCCAGGGTTGATATGCTTGTGACCATTGGAGTTGATCAGCGAGAAGGCCCTCCAGGCTCAGTGGAGATCAGGGCCTTTGAGATCTTTGGACAGCGAATGGTTCTGGGAAAAGCCTATACTCTGCATGATCCTGATCAGATTCCTCAGATGGTCCGCAGGTTCTGCGCTGATCTCATGGAATATCTCACTGGACACGGCGATTTTTTTCGCTCAGTTCTGGCCTTTGAACGAAAGATCGGTGAGGTAAAGGAAATCTGGACCGTGAACCCGTCGGGCAGAGATCTCAGACAGCTTACCAGCCTTGGAGCCATTGCCCTCAGTCCTGACTGGTCCAGAGACGGAGAAAAAATAGCCTTTTCTCTGCTCAGGGACAACCAGCATTACCTGGGAGTCCTAAACAAGACTACCCGGGACGTCAGGGTATACGACCTGCCTGGAAACACGGTCATAGCTCCGACATTTTCACCCAACGGCCATATAGCCGTAAGCATCGACCCCATGGGCAGACCTGATATTTACTGGCTTGATACCAGTTTCCGCATGGATAGACCTATAATGGAGCACTGGGCCATTGACGTCTCGCCTAGTTTCGACCGGACCGGCAGGAGAATGGCCTTTGCCTCAGGCAGGCTGGGAAACCCTCATATATTTGTGCTTGACCTCGAATCCAACCAGGTCCGCAGGGTTTCCTATGATGGAAGATACAATACCAACCCAACCATAAGTCCGGATGGCCGCTATATTGCTTTCACCAGGCAAACCCCTGAGGGACACAGGGTGTTCCTGAGCGACCTTGACACTGGAAGGGAAAGACAGATCAGCTTTGGACCAGGCAATGATGAGGACCCAAGCTTTGCTCCTGATGGTTATTTTATCGCCTTTTCCTCCAGTCGCAGCGGAAACTACAAGCTCTATCTGACAACTCGAAATGGAGACACTCCGGTTCTGATTCCAACAGGCGACAGCCATGCCACTGCTCCAGCCTGGGGAATAGAACAAGACTTTTAACATTGGTCCAAAAAAATATTCTGCCTGAAGATAATTTTCATATTGAAATTTATTTTACTACCATATAAAATTAGAAATTCCTAAACAGGTTTTATATTTTCAACAGGAGGAAATATGAACAAAAAAACTTTCACTGTTTTGTTGGTTCTGGCTTTTGCCCTGATCTTGAGCTTTGGATGCGCCAAAAAAGAAGTCGCTCCGCCCACTGATCCTCAGGAGATAAGCGCTGAAGAAAGGGCTCGCCTGGCTGAAGAAGAAAGGAGGAGGGAGCTGGAAAGGCAGGCCCTTGAAGAAAAAAGGCTTCAGGAAGAGAGAATGGCCAGGGAAAGGGAAATGGATCAGAAGCAATATCAGGATGTGGTTGACGAAATACTGGCCAGCAGGATCCATTTCGACTTTGACTCCTACGAGCTGAAGCCTGAGGCCAGATCATCCCTTCAGAAAATTGCAGAACACATGAAAAGATTCAATAACCTGCGGCTGGTCATTGAAGGGCATTGTGATGAGAGAGGCACTGCCGAATATAACCTGGCCCTTGGAGAAAGAAGAGCCAGAGCAGCATATGAATTTCTCATCCTGCTTGGAGTTGAATCAGCCAGAATGCAGATTATCAGCTATGGTGAAGAGCGTCCCCTGGATCCCAGGTCCAACGAAACCGCCTGGGCTCTGAACCGCAGAGCAGAGTTCAAGGTCCTCCAATAATTTAAATACCCAAAACAGCCTGGTGGTCCCTAAAGACCACCAGGCTGTTTTTTATGTTTTATTTCCACCTGGAAAGAAATCAGAAATCAGGGTTGGCCTTGAAAAGTCCTTCCATCCTGGGCAGATTGATTTTGGGGCAGGAACTGATCAAAAAGCAGGAGTCACATCCATCCTTGAAAGGGTAGAAGGTCAGGGTCGAATACTTGTAATTAAGCGCTCCCTCATCAAATAATTCCAGACCCACCCTGGACAGGGATTTTTTAAGAACCTTTCCCGGCCTGGGTACAGGAGCGCACTGGTTTTGGCCCACCTCCGGCATTAACTCCCTTAACACGCCTATGATCATGGTCTGAACAAGAGCCTGCAGCTTAAACCCTTTTGAAGGCGAATCATCCCAGATGGCGTCAATGTCATCCTCAACCACCCGCTCCATGTAAACAGCAAGATATCCCTTTTTTCTTCCAAAAAAGTAAACTTTAAGATGCGGACGCCATTTTGACCAATATTCCAAAAGTTCAAAAGCTTCGCTGCCCTCCAGTCCCTTGACCTGGGCCAGGTTCATGTAGGCTTCAATATCAAAGCGCGCATTAACTTCCAGCTCTCTTGCCTGCAGAATTTTCAACTTATTCTCCTTGTCTGAATTTATTGTCTTCTCCAGAATCTGATTTCATCATTGATTTTTCAGGTAGTCAATTGAAGAAACAGGCTTAATAATTGCTGTATCATGGCTGGCGATAATAACGCCTATGCATCACCGATATTTTTATAACCTCAGGTCAATTTTTTATCCTTTAATTTCAGCATATTATCAAGATGTTGATCAAAGCTGTAAAACTATACTATAAATAAATATCTTTTAGCCGGCAATCCTCTTAACGCGAAGCTAAATGAAGCTGCTAACAGAAAATTCACAGCTAAGAATCAAGAACTGGAGCAGATGCGCCCAAGGATGATTAATGAAAAAATTCAATCTCAGCCTGACAGATGAGCTCAAGGGAATAGACAAAAAGATCGCCTCCCTGATTAACCAGAGATCAAGGCTTCTGTGCAAGGTCTCTTTGATCAGGCAGAATAAAAGCGAAAGCCTTGCTGATGTGGCCCTGGAAAAAGAACTCTGGGTGGTGTGGAAGGAAGAGCTGAAAAAGTCAAATCAGAGTCTTGTGCGCCAGCTTTATACCCTGCTCAACAGCCTGGGATATTCCATGGCTGAAAAAACTTCTTCAGATAAGCCTTTTTGTCTTTATCCGCCCAATACTCCGATACATCTCAATATTCCCGGGCCACGCTCCATCCTGCAGTCTCATTACACTGCTTTTCTGTGTGCTTTAAGCCATGAAAAACAGGAATTGGGCAATTTTTTAATCAACGACAACATCATCGAGCTTATCAAACTTGCCAATCAATGCGGATCCAGAGTTTCATGGCATGACAATATCCTGACAGTCCAGGGTGAACCAAGAGTTAACATGGATGGACAAAATCTTTTTATCAACCACAGCCTTTTCAATTTTTATCTTTTTTTATGTCTGGCTCTGGGTTCGGCAAACAGGGTCAAATTCAACAGCTCATCTGTACTTAAGGCGGTGAACCTCAAAGAACTACAGGACTTTTTGCCCCAACTCGGGGCCAGGCTTTACTCCATTGAGCCCCAGAGCTATGCGTTGCCGGCCAGGGTTGAAACCAGCGGACAGCTTCCATCAGAGATACATTTGCCGTCCGGACTTGATCCAGAATTTGTCAAAGGCTTGATTCTGTCTGCGCCATTCTATGAAAAAAGCCTCGTTGTCAGTTACAGTGGACTCAGCCACCAGAGCTTTGCTCATCTGTTTTCCGTGCTCAAAGACGCCGGTATACGAATGGAACACGGAGAAGAAAAGGTTATCACCCATCCTTCCCAGCCAACATCTTTTTCCAAGGAGATAACTCTTGACCCTTTTCTTTCTGGATTTTTGCTGGCCATGGCCCAGCTCAGTCATGGCAGAGTAAACCTTTTAGGAAGATGGCCCAGGAAATTTCCTCCAGCCATAAAGGTTATCGAGCTTCTCCGCCAGTGCGGAATTGAAATTATTATCAAAGAAACTTCCATAACTGCTTTAGGCGGCTCAAAAAATCCAGATCCTGTATTTGACTTTTCTGATATTCCTGAACTGGTCCCTCTGGCCTTTCCCCTTGCCCTCAGCGCCTGCGGTTCAGAAAAAGCTGAGATCATCCTTCCGTCTGAAGAAGAAAATTATGAAATAATAGCGGAACTGCTAAGACATATGGGCTATAATTTCACGGTTCATCCAATGGGCATCCGTATTCTTTCCAGACAAAAATCCCCGGAAAAAAATTCTCCCTGGAACAGCACCGGTCCTTACTGGACCCTTGGGTACTGCCTCCTTTCATTCAAGCACAAGGGGATTTGTCTGGCCAACCCTGGCAATGTCACGTCTCTGTGGCCAGGTTTCTGGAAAATATTCATGAACCTGTCCGCAAGACCACCCGAAAAAAAAGAATCAACAGGAGATAATAATGGAAAACCAGCCCGCAAACGAATCCGCGTCTGAAGAAATCGCCAGGCTGACCATAGAGATGGATCAATTGAATAATAAGAAGAAGCAGTGCCTTGAAAAGGTTAGAAAACTCATGGCTGGCGAAGACCCGGAAAAAGGAATTTTTCATAACAAGGAAATCTTCATCCTGCAGCAGGAGAGCCTGCGCCTTGGAGTTGAGGCTGAATTCTGCCGCAAAAAAATCAATCGATTGCATCTTGGATATAACCAATAAAACTACTTTTTCATCTTTCAGGAGAAAAATTGAACCTTAATCTCACTCAAAAAATCATACAGCAACACCTGGTTTACGGAAGCATGAATCAAGGTGAAGAAATCGGCCTGAAAATAGATCAGACTCTGACCCAGGACGCCACAGGAACAATGGCCTATCTTCAATGGGAGGCCATGGGTCTTTCCAGGGTGAAAACAGAACTTTCTGTCAGTTATGTTGATCACAACACCCTGCAGATGGGCTTCAGAAACCCGGATGATCATAAGTACCTGCAAAGCGTGGCCGCTAAATTCGGAATAGTTTTCTCCCCTGCAGGCACAGGCATCTGTCATCAATTGCACCTGGAAAATTTTGCCGCTCCGGGTAAAACTCTAATCGGCTCAGACAGTCATACGCCTACGGCCGGTGGAGTCGGTTCACTGGCCATAGGGGCTGGAGGGCTTTCCGTGGCTCTGGCCATGGCTGGGGAGCCGTACGTACTGAATATGCCCAGGGTAGTCCGGGTTCTTCTGGATGGCAGGCTTTCAGGTCATGCAGGGGCCAAGGATGTTATCCTGTATATCCTGGGAAAACTCAGCGTTAAGGGCGGAACTGGCAGAGTATTGGAATACTCAGGTCCAGGGATCAAGGATCTGTCCGTGCCTGAACGGGCCACCATCGCCAACATGGGCGCGGAGCTTGGGGCCACTACTTCCATATTTCCATCTGATGAAATTACCGAAAACTTTTTAAGGCTCATGAACCGGGACCAGGATTTCATTGAACTTGGGCCGGACCTGGATGCTTCATATGATGAGGAAATAACAGTCAGCCTCAACAATATTGTACCCATGGCTGCCAGGCCTCACATGCCTGATTTGGCCGTTGAGGTAAGAGAACTCGCCGGACTTAAGGTTGATCAGGTTGCTATTGGGTCCTGCACCAACTCATCTTATTCTGACATGAAAATTACTGCCAATATCCTGAAACACAGAAAAATTCATCCTCACACCGAAGTGATGATCTCTCCCGGGTCCAAGCAGGTTTTGAAAATGCTTGCCAGTGAAAGCTTGCTGGCAGACATTCTGGACAGTGGCGCAAGACTCCTTGAATGCGCCTGCGGCCCATGCATTGGAATGGGTGGGTCTCCCATTTCCAGAGGAGTAAGCGCGCGCACCTTTAACCGCAACTTTGAAGGCCGAAGCGGCACGCAGGATGCCGGGGTATACCTGGTCAGCCCTGTCACAGCTGCCCATTGCGCCCTCTCAGGCTGCTTTACTGATCCTGAAACCTGGGGTGAACCCCTTCCCCGCCCCAGTCTGCCGGACAAGGCTCCGTCCATCAGAAACCTGTTTATCTTCCCGGAGCCGGTCCAGGATACTGAAATATACCGCGGCCCCAATATTGTTCCTTTGCCCAGGTTTGAACCCATGCCTGAAAAACTGGACCTGCCCATTGTCATCAAATGCGGAGACAATATTTCAACAGACCATAT
>PXDF01000164.1 GCA_003566455.1 Desulfonatronovibrio sp. | reverse complement strand
TATTTTGAAATCGGGAATTCAATCACTGACCACTGATAACTGAATCACTGATTCACCGGTTAATCTGGCCGTAGGCCATGACAAGTTTTTCTCCTGGCAAGTCGCCAGGAGAAAATTGATTGTCTTCTTCATCGTCCGTGTTAGTCTGTGTGGGTCTGTGGCTGATAATCTTAAATCGGATGTCGGATATCTGACCTCTGACGTCCGACCTCTGGTTCAAAACGTCTGACATCGGACTTCTGACGTCGGATACTAAAACCTGTCGCAACGGATGTTGGCCAGACACTCTTCCATGTAGTCATTCATGGAATGGGTCAGCTCTTCCACGGAGAACTTTCTATTGCAGGACCTGCAATAGAGATATACGTTTTTTCAGGTGCGCATCACTCTCAGGTTTTCATGTTCATGGGAACAGAAAACCTGGGATGCTGGTTGCATATTCTGATTCATAACATTATATTTGGCTTGAAAAACTGCTTAAATAAAAATCCGGAAATTGCAAGCTTTTTTTGAAGGCGGGATATCATGGGTAAACTGGATTATCTTTCAGAAGAGATGGTTGAAGAAACGCTGAAGGAAGCTGCCGACACTTTTTTTAGCAAGAGGAAAAAAATCGATGAGGAGCTGGAGCTTTTATCGGAACATGCAGAACAGTTGCGCAAAAAGGAGGATTTAATTGAACAAAAAACATCCCGCCTCAATTACCTGCTCATGGATGATGACTCAAGAAATCTCTTCTGGAACCAGCTGGGATTAAAAGACAGTATCTATCCCTCCATCAAGCCACAGTGGGGAGAAAACAACACAATGCCGTGGGCCTTGACCATTAAGGGAAAATATCAGAAAGCCCTGTTGTCCGTGTACGATGACCTCAGATCTCTGGTTAAGGATTATCTCCATGGCCGATATATTGATCATCCAGAGATCAAGGGCAAGAAAGTCATTACTCCCAATTTTCTCAACTTGAAAAAATGGGCTGATGATATCAATAAAGAGATCGAAAACATAAACCGTTGCAATAAACCGGATGATGTCATGGCCTTTTCCAGGCGAATGGATGTCAGTGAAAGCTCCAAAAGGGAGAGTGTCGGTTCGGGCCTGGAATATGACTTTGACAAGGAACTTTGTCTGCCTCCCTTTGATTTCAGCTCCCTGAAGCTCAAAGAATATCCAGAGCTTCCCGGCGGCAAAAAAGACTATTACAGAATTGCTGAAGTCTGCATGTCCATTTACAAAGCCAAAAAAGAACAGGTCAACTCAATTATCAAAAGTATCTATAAAAAATGATAAAAAAGCCAATAATGCGTGACGATACATCTTCTCTTAAACTTCTCGGCAAAACCGGATCTGATTATCCTTCAAGGGTTGATCCGGACATCCTGGAGACATTTCCCAACAGATTCAGCGGCCGGGACTATCAGGTGGTAATGGTGACCGAGGAATTCACCTCCCTTTGTCCTGTAACCGGCCAGCCTGATTACGGCACAATAGAGGTCAGATACATCCCTGACAAGGAATGCCTGGAATCCAAGTCCCTTAAATTCTATCTCTTCAGTTACCGCCAGGAACCCACCTTCATGGAAACGGTGGTCAACAGGATCCTCGATGATCTTGTGACCCGGTGCTCCCCCAGAAAGATGACGGTTACAGGAAGATTCCGGGCCAGGGGAGGAATTTCCATTGATGTAACTGCTGATTATGTCCGGGGATAACCAGACGTCGGAGATCGGAGATCAGTAGTCAGTAGCCAGTGGCCAGTAGTCAGTGAATCGGTGAATCGGTGAGTCGGTGAATCGGAGGTCTTGAACCAGAGGTCTGAACTCGGACGTCAGACATCGGAAATACAGAAGAGATTTGAAGCTTGAAGAAGCTGACGTCTGATGTCGGACTTCGGACGTCTGGTTCCATGGTCTGTGGCTGATAATCTTAAATCTGACGTCGGACATATGATGTCGGATTCCAGGGTCTGTGGCTGAATGTTCTTTGAGCCGGCCCCTCGCGGACAATAAAATCACAGACTTACAACAGGCTGTTGTCGGCCCAGAAATCAGGTTGAACCTTAAATTGAGTCGGAATAAAGGGGTTGGTGATGTTTTCCGAAACCTGAAAGTCCAGACTTTCTTCCAGCTCATCAGAACCACTTGAGAGATCTTCAACTCCTTCACCGCTCACTATGGAACCATGGATAGCCGCCCCTCCATTATGATGGAATCTTCCGCTGCACCAGAATACGACGTCTGTTGCCTCATGTCCGTTATAATGAATATCACCACCCGCGATGACAGCATTGGCAGTACCCTGGCTGTTTGATTCAGAACTTCCCTGAAAATAAACGTTTCCGGTGGAAATTATTGTAGTGCCGGCAAGTTTTGCTCTGTCTAAAACAACGTCCCCATCAACAAAAACAACCATATTGCTCAACTCATCATCCTGTTTGAATTCAACAGTTCCCTGCTCCGGATTTTCAAAAACATCATCAGCCATCATCTTCCAGGCTGTGAGATCATGCGCTGTCAAGGCGGGCATATCAACGGGCTCATCACCCCCTGAAGAGTCTTTGGCTATAGCTGGATCAATAGTCCCGCAGGCTGTGATGTTTCCGGTAATTTCCGCTGGTTGCCAGCCTCCGGATTGAAATATGCTGCCGTTGCTGTGCAGGTCGCCATCAATCTGGGCCAGCCAGCTTATATCAATATCACCATTGGAGACAATGCCCATGCCAAAAACAGGATGGGTCACGGATTCAACATGGAAACAGGCCATAATCTCCGCTCTGGCACCGGCGCTACCCGGGTCTTTGCCTCTGCTTGTAAAACAATAAGAATTCCCATGCTTGAGCAATGGCCCGGGATAAGAAAAGTTAAACCCGTCAGGCCTTAAGTTTGGCAGATCCAGATAGTCAAGATCAAGACCGTGAGGGTTATTAAGATTATCAATGCTTATTGTCATGTCATTAAGATCCTTCTGTATCCTGGCCAGGGCGTATTCAACCCCGGCGTCAGCATCGTAAAACGCCTCTTTGGAGACACGTTGATTGGAAGATATATAACTGCCCACAATGGAGTTGCCGGCCATGGTTATTCCCAAAACAGTCAAAATGGTAAGCATGAGCATGACCGTGATCATGGCTATGCCTTTTTCATGGGAATATATTCTGTTATTTTTTCGCCCGGCCATTTTTTTCTTCCCTGGTGAATTACAGATCTGTCAATATATATTCCGGGGCTTTACTGTTGAGCCAAGGGTAATGGCACCTTTTTGCCCGGTGGATGGCAAAACCCTCTGGGTTTCTGCCGTAATCTCGATTTCGAATTTATTTTCATCATGAATCACCTCAAAGCAGGTTATGTTCAGGGCAAAAGGATCAATAGTTCCTGAGTCGGGATTTTTATGATATCCAAATGTATTGGGACCATCAGTTCCTGAATATATTCTGAACTCGTGCTTATGAGCCTCATGAATATTCAACTCTTCGTCAATGTAAGCTGCCACAAAATAATATTCATTATCAATTGAAATCCACCAGGCGTCACCTGTCAGCAGCCAAGCATCATTCATGAGCCTGGAACATGAGAACACGGACAAAGGAGATACTGATAAGTCAAGTTCCTCAACAAAAAGAACTTTGAGCTCGTCAGGCACATTTCCTGTTTCCAAGGAGTTGACCGTATTTTGTGCTGTAATTCCATCCTGCACAATTGCCGGGGTCCCCAAGAAACTGATAAACTGAACCTTGTGATTACAATCGCTTCCATATGGCGGAGAGGTGAAAACACTGCCGTTTCGAAGCATCCTGACCACGAAGTCCATGGTTGACCGGGCATTGTCGTGCATGGCCGCGATTTGGCTCTGGACCGAGTACTGCCTGTTATGGGATATATAAAAGGCGGTCAGGGCTGACAAAAGAACGCCAAAAACAGCAATGGCTATCAGCATCTCTATCAGGGAAAAGCCTTTGTTGTTCATAAGTCAATTGCCGGTCATGATTAACATTGTCCTCAGCTCCAGTTCTGATGATCCATCCGCCCATTCCACCCGGACAGCAACTTCTTCCAGGAGATCCTCTACAGGGGATATGGACTTTGGTGTTTCCATCCACCATATATAACTGTCATTGAAGCAATTGTATCGTTCTCCTGGCGCAATGGTGTCATAGCCATCCGCCCTGATTATTTCCATCTGCTTCTCAGCGCAGGTAATTGCTTCAGTCATTCTTTGAGCTGCAATTGTTGATTGCAGGCTTGAATTTATCAAAGCTGACAAAGCAAGCAGGGCCATAGCCATGATGACCATGGTGATGAGCAGCTCCATCAGGGTAAAACCATGCATATCCTTAAGTGGGCTCATGTATGCCACCTATCCTTCCTGAACTCAGAACAGTGAACTGTCTGCTTTGATCGCCCAGACTCACCCTGATGGTTTGTGAAGGCGGGTTCATGGTGCCTTTGCTCCTGAAATTGAGGGTAAAAGATTCATTCCCATACCTGTTGCTTATCAGTATTGAATCGTCCTTATACTCCTCTGCAATATTTCTGGTAAAAATAACTTCATTGTCCTGGTCATCAAAATACCTTTCAAAATGATATCCCTGCCCGCTGAATACTACTTTGATTATCATATTTTCCCTGACAGCCGTTACCCTGGCCAGATGCATATCTCTCCATACAACACTGACCGCCCCGTTTATCCGGGTGGTCTGGATTAGGTCCATCCTTGGGATGGCTATGGCCAGAAGGACAGCCATGAGACCCATGACCACCAGGATTTCCATGAGGGTGAACCCTTTCTGGCTGGTACGCCGGTTTATGGCCATTGAGCAGGATCGCAAAACAGACTTCTTTTTTTACTGATTGGGATGATTTTTGATTGATATTCTTGAAATTTGTGTTGAAAGGAAATGACAGGTTCGGGTGGAACAACGGGTTATACGAAACCTGTCATTGCGAGCGAAGCGAAGCAATCTCAAACAGTTACTGAAAAATCGTTCAATTCACGCTCTTTATCACCCTGAGGACTTTTCTTCCAGAACCAGATATAATCGGTTCATCCTTTGCCAGCGCTGGTCAAGCTCATGAAAACTGATAAAGACGTTTCCCCTGTATCCGGCGTGAGCCAGAAACCCCTGGGAATTATAGCCCCAGATGACAATATAATGTGGACTCTTAATAACTGCAGTTCCAGCGTCCATAAGAATAATCACAGGATGTCCGGAATCAATTTTATCCTTGACCAGGGTGATGCTGCCCCTGCGTGAAGACGTATTAAAGCCTTTATCCCGGGCGTAGTTTTCCATGTCCGGCAAAAGAGTTCTGTTTAAGGAAGCGATGAAAATTTTATCAGTCAGTTCATCCAGAGAAATGTCTTTGCCGTAAAACTGAAGTACTGATGCCAGAGCGGCCGGACCACAGTCATTGTCCTGAGCCTGGGGCACAAATGGAACATTAAGAATTACAAGGTCTTCATCAATAAGAGCTTGTTCCGGAAGATGCCTGAAAGGAGTGCAGCCCCAGGCCAGCAGGACAATTGCTGTTAAGATTAAGTATTTGTGATTACTGTACAACTATTCTCTTGTCACTGACCTTCAAGATTACAACAACCAGCAATATAATCAACAGAACGCCGATCACAACTCCCAAAACACCGCCGCCAATTTCATCGGAAAGAGATGCCAGCTGATGCAGTTGCTTGTCGTCCAGGGTACTTATCCTAACCATTGCTTCTTCCTGGGATAGACCGTAATCAGCCAGTCTCTGCGCTACAACCTTGTGCTCAAGGGCCTTGCGGACAGACTCTATCTTTTCGGCGCGTTCAGAAAGTTGTTCGCCTGTGGAAAGGCGGCTTTCAATGAGAGACGCTTCACCGGTGGATGGCATCAGAGCCAGAAAAACATAAAACACCAGCACGAATTTGCAGATCCTTCTGTCCAGCATGATTCTTTTAAGTCCCATTTCATCAGCCTCCTTTGATTTAAATATGTTATTGATCATATTTATTGTATGCTTATGAAGAAAGGACATCCGAGTCAATGAAAAACATCATCATCAATCGCGATTCATTCTT
Source organism: Desulfonatronovibrio sp. (assembly GCA_003566455.1). GTDB lineage: Bacteria > Desulfobacterota > Desulfovibrionia > Desulfovibrionales > Desulfonatronovibrionaceae > Desulfonatronovibrio. The sequence goes on along the minus strand of PXDF01000164.1, from coordinate 639 downwards.
CTTATTCCAAGATTCTCCCAGTATTATCCAGTATTCAAAATGGGTATCGAAATCAGGTTATATTTGGAACCTTATGAGCTTTATAAAGCCGTCTTTCAAATGGTAATCATTTAAACCTTTGCCTGGCTGAATGGACTGCCTGGTTCATGGCATCAAAAGCCATTTCAACCCCCGCTTTCAGGTCTTCCCAGGCACCTTCGCCGGCATGCTGAAGCTTATCAAGCTTTTTGCGAGCCTCATCCCGGTAATTTTTCAACTTCAGGATTTCATCATGATACTCAATCCTGGCGTCAGCCTCAGCCTGCTCAGCCCTGGCCTGCAAACGATCAATCTCGGCATTCCACTCATCAATCCTGGCTTTTACTTTCTGAACCAGGGCATCTCTCTTTTCACTCATCAGTTTACTCCTTTCATATTTCCAGCAATATTTCTGGCTCTTCCGGCTTAAGTGTACTTTTGAAAATTGAGCTATCCCTCGCGTAAAGAATTAAGAATATCTCACGCCCGGCCTGAAGCAGGCCTTGAGTTGCCGAGCAAGGCAGGAGGAAGAAAATCTAATATTCATATCCACCGAGCCGGTGTATATGAATAACAAGCTCCCCGCCTGGGGCGAGGGACCCTTTTTCATTACTGCAACTC
>PXDF01000030.1 GCA_003566455.1 Desulfonatronovibrio sp. | reverse complement strand
CACAGTCAAAAAGTACCTTGAAAAAGGCCAGGACGATCTGCTCCTGGAATTCTGCAACTCCATCCATCCGGCTGATCTTGCCCATTCCCTGGAATCCGCACATGTAGATGATGTTGTTGAGCTTTTAACCAGGCTCGGCCCGGAGTATTCATCCCGGTTTCTGGCGGAAATGAATCCGGGTTATCAGACAAATATTCTGCTGAAAATTTCTGATGAAGTCTTGAGCAGAATCATCAATGAAATGCCTTCTGATGACCGGGTGGACATGATCCGCAACATCCCTGAAGAACGGAAGCAGAAGCTTCTGCAGATGCTGGCCAAGGCCGAACGCCTGGATATTGTCAAGCTGGAGTCTTATCAGGAAGGGACTGCAGGATCTTTGATGACATCTGAATATGCAGCCCTGTCCAAGGATATCACCGCGGGCGAGGCCATTGACAGACTGCGCATTGAAGCTCCGGAAAAGGAAACCATCTATTACGCCTATGTCATTGATGAACAGCGCAGGCTTCTTGGTACGGTCTCTTTGCGCGAACTTATCCTGGCCCTTCCTGAAGCTAAAATTGAAGAACTGATGCACCCTGACCCTGTAAAGACAACAGTCCAGGAAGATCAGGAAGAGGTGGCCAGGAAAATCAAAAAATACGATCTGCTGGCCATTCCCGTAACCAACGGCAATGAAGCCCTGGTCGGCATTGTAACCTATGACGACATTCACGACGTCATTGTTGAAGAAGCTACTGAGGACTTTCATCGTTTCGGCGGAATGACCCACAAACTTCCGGACCTGCATGTCAGTCTCAGGGACGCAGGCTTTATGACCATGATCCAGAAGCGCCTGCCCTGGCTTCTGGTGCTGGTGTTCATGAATATCTTTTCCGGAGCAGGCATAGCCCATTTTGAAGACACCATTGAGGCTGTAGTGGCCCTGGTCTTTTTCCTTCCTCTGCTCATAGACAGCGGCGGCAATGCTGGTTCCCAGTCTGCCACTTTGATGGTCCGGGCTCTGGCCATAGGGGATGTCAAACTAAAGGACTGGTTCCGGCTGCTGAGCAAAGAGGTGTCCGTGGCCATAGGAATCGGCCTGGCCATGGGACTGGCCGTTTCCCTTATCGGCATATTCAGGGCCGGGCCTGAGGTAGCAGTTGTGGTGGCCATGACCATGGTCCTGACTGTACTGTTCGGCAGCCTGGTGGGCATGAGCCTGCCGTTTTTGCTGACCCGGTTCAAAATGGATCCGGCCACTGCCAGTGCGCCGCTCATCACATCCATTGCGGATATTGGCGGAGTGCTCATCTACTTCAGCATTGCCACCTGGTATCTAAGGGATATGATAGCCGCAGCAGGGGCGGCATGACCTGCTGCTGTCAGACAAATTTAACAAAAAACCCGGGTTGTGGGCATAGCCCTTTTTAGTCCTAACCCGTTGCAAAAAAGAGGTGTTTTGCAGGCCACCTGAAGGCCAGATTTGCACCATTACTGGTCTGATAGATTACGGTCCCAGATGACCTGTGTGGATTAAGTACACATTTTAATAATTATTTATCGATTTGTTAGCACTACAGCGAGACTTAGAATGCCTGGATATAAGTTTCGCTGTAGTGTTATCATGGTTTGAGATCCAGAAAGCCCGGTTCAAGAAGATTTATTGACTTTCATCTGCTATTGCCAGGAGACAGGACAATCAGGCAAGGCCATGATATCTGCTGCTGTATTGAAGAAGGCATAGAGGAGGAGTTGCCAAAATCACAGGTTACCATCCATGTAGAACCTGAGGAGGACAAGGCCTCCTGGGATGAAGAAGGTCTTGGTGGAAGAAAGAGCTGTGCAAAAGAAATCTCTTCAAAGCATCAGACATGAGGGTCATATTCAATCTGCATTGTAAGCTTATGGGTCAGTTGGAAAAAAGCGGATGGGACCTGGGTACTTTGTCAGAATTTCATCAGCAGTTAAAAGCAGAAGACCTTCCACCCCCTGCTTGAGCTACCAGAATTCTATCAAATGGCTCTTTGTGGACGGCCGGCAGATGTCCCACGGCCAGGGCGTGCGCACTGGTGATTGCAAGTTCGCTATAGTTGTTTTCCACCAGGCCTCTTCTGAGGATCTCGGGTTGTACCTGGAAATCGCTGCGGCCCAGACCGCTCTTTATGGTTACTTCCCAGATACTGGCTGCACTGAAATATAGTTGGTTTTCCGGGTTCAGCATAAGGTCAAGTGCCTGCCTTGGCAGTCTGTCAGGCATGCCGGCCGCCCAGAGCAGAACATGTGTATCAAGAAGCAGGTGCATCCATATCTCCGAACATGGAAATAATTTCCTTTTCTCCCATTCGGTCAAAATCTTCCGGTACCTGAATCTGCCCGGACAGGAAGCCTACGCGCCCTGCTTGCTTAGTGTCAGGAGTATCAAGGCCTGTTACCCGGGCGATGGGCCTGCCTGCCTTGGCAATGACAAAGGGTTTTCCCCGTTGCACTTCTTCCAGGAGACGTGACAAATTAGTTTTGGCCTCATGGATATTCACTGTCTGCATATTGTTTGCTCCATGGTAACTGTTCACCACATATGGTATAAGGCTATTAAAACACCCTGGATTCCGGCTTTCGCCGGAATGACGGAAAAAGGCAATTATTTGCTTTAACCGTCACCCCGGACTTGATCCGGGGTCCAGGTCTTCTTATTCGATCGTACTGAATAGTTACGCCCCATGTATTATAGCATTTTATCTGTGAGTGTAGTCTTTGGGACTAACTTGGTCAACATATTGGAGGCTGCCATGGTGATGAAAAAGCGGTTTTGTTGCTCTGGCAGCACATCCTGTGTTTAAAACGCCTTAAAACAAAAAGCTCAGCACATACCTGCCGCCGGTAAATACCAGGATAAAGGCCAGCATCCATTTAATGGCCTTGGCAGGAATAAATTTCTGCACTCTGGCCCCGGTGTACATGCCGATCATTCCACCAACGCCCATGAGGATTCCCAGCATCCAGTCAGGCGCAACAGCCATGTCCGGATAAAAAGGGGCCAGAAACTGAAAGAAAAGGGCTGCCACAACTGAGGTTATGAAAGTGCCCATCAGGCAGGCTCCGGCAATGGTGTACACCGGCAGGTGAAATACGGCCACGAAAAAAGGTGCGATTATGGCGCCTCCGCCGATGCCGTACATCCCTCCCACAACCCCGACAATGGCGCTTAACGTAAAAATGCCCATTGTCGGCGCTGTTATGTTTTCGCCATAAAATGAGTATTCGACAGACTTGAGGCCAAAATGATTCAACTGAACCCTGGGCAGGGGCTCCCTGGTTGCTGCGCCCATCTTATGAAAACGGCTGACCAGTTCCTGAAACCTTTTTTCTGAAGAAGCCTTGTCTGTTCCCGGGGGAGGGCCCTTGATCAGTGAGCGGACCAGGACGTAGCCGATATAAAGAAGCACCAGCCCGGCAAAGATCCGAAAATGGGCTGGATCCGGCAGATAGCGGACTCTGAAAAAAACCCCGATGAAAACTCCCGGGACAGTCCCGGCAATGACTATCCAGGTCAAGGGCCAGACCATTCGCCCCTCTCTGATAAACCTGTAAACTCCACTGGGAATGGCGACTATATTGAAGAGATGGTTGGTGGCGCTTACCGCAGGGGAGACAAAGCCCAGCACACTGACCTGAAAAGGCAGCAGAAGATTCGCCCCGGACACTCCTCCCATGGAACAGACAAAAGCTACTGCGAATCCAGCTGCAAAAGGTATCCAGGGTGCTACTTCAATTCCGGCAACCGGGAAATACATGATCAGCCTCCTTAAATCATGATGACAGGGCTTAAACAGGGCCCTGCCGGTTATTTCCGGTATCATCAGTTGTTCATGGGCAACTGACACGGAAAAAATTAATTTCGTGTCATTGATTATTATCCTCTGAACTGGCCAGAGTCAAGCAAAGTGTTTGATCAAATTGAATTTTTCTTGCCAGTTCTGAGGTGAAGGGATAATAATGCACAAATTGGCTGACAACTGATCAGGGTTGACTGATTCTAAAATATGATAGGCTTAATATGACCAGTTCTTTTTCCAGAGATTACCATTTTGACGGAAAGACTCCTGGAAATAATGTTTTTACACTTTCTCCCGGAGTAAAGGTCCTGGACGAGGTTCAGCTTACTGAACTGGAAAAATCCTTTCGCCAATGGACCCAGGATACATCAAGACAAGATGTTCACCGGTCAAGGCAAAGAATCCTGCTCATATTCCTGATGATCCGTCATACAGGAGCGAGGCTGCATGAAATCCTTAACCTGAAATCCGATGATATTATTTTTGAAGACCGGGTTGTAAGGCTTGGCTCAAGCAGCTCAGGAAGTTCAAGAACAGTTGGTATACCTGAGGATCTGGCACGGGAGCTTCACTTATTTTTCAGGGAATACAGGCCGGATAATGACAATGCTCTGTTTCACATCGACCCGGGCCATGTCCGGAGAAAATTTTATGAACGAGCAGAAGCCTGCGGACTTCAGAAAGATTTAGCTAATCCCAGCACTCTGCGCCGTTCAAGAACTGTTGAACTGCTGCGTGCCAATCTGCCTCTTCCTGCTATAGAAAAGCTCCTTGGCCACTCCAGTTCCAGTTCAGCCTCAGCCCTGCTGGAATTTTCTGATGACGATATTCATCACATTTTAAGAAGTCACATGGACCGTGAAAAGAATCGCAGGACCAGTGCCCGCAATATTTTTTTTGGTAAGATAATTGAGATAATCAGGGGGGATATCCAGTCGGAAGCAGTGCTTCTTACCCTTGGGGGTATAAGTATTTCATCTATTATCACCAACGGCAGTCTGAAAAAGTTGCGTCTCAGGAAAGGTTCACTGGTCACAGCAGAAATCAAGGCGCCCACTGTACTCATCGCAGGTGCTGAAGGGGCAGCTGATATCAGTGCGGAGAACCGGGTGCAGGGGGTTGTTTTGGAGATTAATTCCGGGCGGGTGAACACCGAGGTGATAATGACCCTGGAGGAAGGTACGCAGTTGTGCGCAATAATCACAACAGCCAGTCACAAGCGCATGAACCTGAGAGCGGGTGATCAGGCCTGGGCATTGTTTGGAGCCTATTCTGTAGTGCTGAACATTCCTCAATTTTGATGGAGCTCAAGCCTGCTTGCGAAACAGCTCATTGGTGTTGTCCAGGTGTTTCTGCTGATCTCGGTGCTGCTGATGATCACAGGTCTTTGAAAAACGCCGGAGCCAAGGATCTGGCAATGCTCCGCAGCTCAATGATGAGCTGGTATATGGGTCTAGCGTCCTTCCTGGCTGACTCCCCAAGAAAAACCCGGATAATTTCCACTTCAGTCATGCTTTTCATTGGCCTTTCTCCCGCTTAAAACATCCTTGCGCAGATATAGCCCAGGTATAGAGCGCCGAACCCGAGAATGTTCTGACCCATCACGTTCAAGCCGAGTTTAACCCACTGAACATCCTGGATCAGGGCTGAGCTTTCAAAGATATAGGTTGAAAAAGTTGTAAAAGCGCTCATGAATCCGACCATGATGATGATCCGGGCCTGAGCCGGGATGATACCCCGCTCAAAAGCCAGCACCCACAGCAGACCAAAAAGAAAACAGCCGGTTATGTTCACAGTCATGGTCCCCCATGGGAAATCAGCGCCCAGTAGCTTGTGGACCATGCCGGAAAGCCAGTAGCGGGAAAGGGTGCCGCAAGCTCCGGCCAGTGCAAGGAGTAAGATTTTATCCATGATTATTCCAATAAAAAACCACGCTCAAGGCGTGGCTCTGGCAATGCAAAACCTGCCATATGTATGAGATAGGCAGGAGTCATCAGCATCGCAGCGGTTATAAGGGGAACCCCATCCCCTTAGAATTATTTAATCCAGAATGACTGGGAGAGTCAACTCTGATGTATCAGTAATGAACCATCGGAGGACTGTTGATTAAGGCAGAATTGCGATAGGGGAGGGACCGCGGGCAGTATCAGTACAATTAAAAGAAAAGCGGGCCTGAGCTTCAGGCCCGCTTTTAAGCTGGTTATTCCTCCCAGTGAATGCACTCCACCGGGCATGAATCTATGGCTTCCTGGATTTCGTTTTCAGGCCCGCCGGTTTCTTTGATCACCCTGGCCTTTTCCGCCTCCTCATCAAAGGCGAACACTTCCGGACAAAGCTCCACGCATGTTTCACAACCAATGCATTCTTCCTCGTCAAGCACTACTTTTTTACTCATGACATCCTCCCGTAAAAAACAGACGAATAATAATTGTTTTCCGCTGAAATCAGCGTTATGAGCACAGATAATCATAGAAAAAGTTATTGCAATTGATTTAAGTCAATAACAAGATGCGCCTGCAAAAAGTCCATTTTTTGGCAGATCAAGATTAACGGTCAATAATTCGTGTTACGATTTTTTTCGACGATCAGCTTAAAATTTTCGGACGCAAGCCCGACAGGATCAATGTTTTGCGAAGACATGAGCAGAAAAACCAGAAATAGAACAAAAGTATGCCTGTATCCGGTTCAAAATCTTTATCTTTCCGGGCTCTGGACGCACTACTGCCACTTTTCATCCAGTTGAATGCTCTTTTGATGTTTAGGGCCGTGACCGCCATGATAATTTTGAACTTTGATTTCACGGATCCCCGACATCTCAATCTTCTCAGGCCAAGATTAACCTTGAGTTGGGAAAAGCCGGCCTCACCTCCGGCCCGTTGTTTGAAAAGATTGATTAGTTCTTGATCCTCTTGAAAGGCAAGTCTTCTGGCTTCCAAACGAGGTTTGTTCCATTGCCAGTCCACCTTT
>PXDF01000008.1 GCA_003566455.1 Desulfonatronovibrio sp. | reverse complement strand
GTCCTCTGGCCGCAGAAGGTATAACCGAGAGGTCGGTACTTCTTGAGATAAACGGAACAAAGGTAACCGGAGAGGATTTTCAAAAAGCAGCAGCCATGCTTCAGGGGTCTTGGGGAAGCAGGGTTGCCCTGAAGCTCAGGCCTTTATCCGGGGAAGACATGGTTGATGTCCGGGTAGAAAGAGAATCTGTCCGGCCTCTGCACGTGGAGCTTTTGCAGCCTGAGGATCAGGCCGTGCTCAGGATTCGGGAATTTGCAGCCGGAAGAACCAGGGCCTCTCTCAGGGTGAGCATCGATTACTTGGGTGCAGGCAGCAGCCCGGTATTTATAGATCTGCGGGAAGCCACAGGAGGAGATTTATTCGAAGCCCTGGACTGCGCCGCCCTGTTCATTGAACCTGGCAAGTCCTTGGGGGGGCTGTGGACAAAAAGCTCCGGGCAGACATTGGTCAGTTCGCCTCCAGGCGAGAAACTATCAGGTCAGACAGTTGTTTTTCTGGGGCCGGATACAGCCAGCGCTGCCGAGGTTTTTGCCGCTGCCCTTCAGTTTCACGGCAAAGCACTTCTGGCTGGAGAGCCATCCTATGGCAAGTGCAGCATCCAGACCCGGATTTCTCTATCCGATGGATCCGTACTGCAGCTGACCAACGGACGCGTCCTTGGCCCGGAAGGAACCTCCTGTTCTCCTGAGGGGCTGCAGCCAGATATTAGTGTAGCCGGAAGTAGGCTTTACGATACAGACTTCCTGGTCCGGGAGGGTTTGGCCGCTTTGACAACTCAGGAGACCCCATCGGAATCCAGGCAGCAATATACTCTCCAGCAGTTGGCTGATGAGGGCAGGCTCACCGTAAGGGCGCTGCGGGCCTGGGACAGGCTTCCGGCAGGCTATGTAAACCTAGTTCTGGATCTTGTGCAGCACGACATGGACCTTTTGGAGGGGGACCTCGGGCAGGTCCGGGCCTGGGCTGATATAGCCCGGGACTCTAATGACCCGGGTCTGGCCCGCCATGCAAAGGATCTGGAGTCCCTGGCTGAATATATGAGGAGTCATGGCTGGGCAGAATCGGTCAGGGACTGATGTTTTGGCCCCAAATACCCGACAGGTGCAAGCAACAACACATATGGTCGTAACCTTTCAAGGAGCCGCCAATCGTGATGCCGGCAGCCAGCCTGGGTACTGCCTGCGCGGGTATAAAGCGGGAATAAAAACCCGCAAGGAAAAGTATCAGCCTTCTGCGGGAGAACGCTTGGCTTATCCAGTTTGTTATGTGACAAAACATCTTTTTCCTTTTCTTGTTTTTTGTTATAGGGTCTCAGGAGTAAGTCTAAAAAACCAGCAGGATGCCAGCTCCACTTATATTTTGCGCAACGACCAGCATGTTGGTTTTAAATTTCTAATAAGAGCCTGAATAGATAATATATTCTGAAAATTAATAATAGTATATCTTAATGGAGCCTGATATGTCAAAAAAAATATTTATTTTATTTTTTTTAGCTTACATTTGTATAGCTCATTATAATGAACTATTGGCAGAAAATTTTACAGTATCAGAAATTCATGGCAATATTAAAATATCTTTTGATCCGTCTGAATTGATTAATTTACATATAGAAGGAAAAATTAATCCTAGAGTCTTAATGGCGTTCGGTAAGCTTCCGGATAAATTTGTCAGCCTGGCAACTCAATTACATTCATATGATATAGATTTGCTAAGAGCTGATATAAACCAGATCGAGCAGTATATAGATGAAGCACGATCTGGTATAATAGATACAGACCCTGATCTTTTGATGGAACTCAAGTTGTATATTGTAGAAATGGATTATATAAGCTGGTCCGAGTTGAAAAAAGGAGATATGATTTCAGGCAATGAGTTGCTGTGGTTTGATGAAAAAACCTGGATGATGTTTCAGAATCCGGATGGGGGTGAGAGTCGTATTTCCTCCTCAGGGATATTTAAACTCGAAACTGATAATCTGGCTTTTGCCATGCCTGCGGAAGATGAAGCTGTTACTGATGATGCCAAAGATGTAGACACTGCTTTAAAACTACCAGAGGCTGCTGTAGAGGACCTTTCCCCAAGGGCAGCCAGTGTGTATGAATACTGGGTTGATATTTTTGAAACAAAAGGTTTTCCTCTAGAAATTGTTGATGGATTTCTGGTTGAAGAAACATCTGAAAAAATTGAGCTGAAAGCTCTCTTGGCTGATTATACTATTGATAGCAAGTCTGAGGTGAATAACGTGCTCAAACTTCATTACAAACCAATAAATGATGAACTGATGGACTTTAAAGTTCAACTTCCAGAGAGGATCTGGCTACATGATGAACAGGAAATGCCTATAGGGCTTCTTGTTTTTTCAGAACAAACCATAACAGGGACATGGTCAGATGAACTTGGGTATCCAGTGAAGTCGGAGGGTATATTGACGGACTTGCAGTTTTTTCCAGACGCCTTGCTTGAAGGAAAAAAATCCCTGAAGATGCTCAATGTTGACAATATATCTTTTGCTTCCAATATGGTGCAGAAGTCTGAGTCGACCTGGGATAGCTTGGGCGCATTTCATGCTTCAAACATCAAATTGTTCGAAGCTGATGATAAAAAAATTCAGAGCATTGGATTTTTGAAGTATGATGTCAAGATTGATGACCATAAGATTGAAGCCCTTTCATCCTTTGTGCAGGACATCACTCATTTGGTGGGCCATGAGGACATGGGCATGTTTTTTAAATTCCTTGAAGAAATGTTTCTTGAGGGGGACGCTCGGTTTACTCTGACAGTCGGGGATCTGGATGTATCTGAGTTGGAAGATATTGAGCGTTTAAACATTGGACTTTTCGAGACAAAGGGAGGAATCTTCAGGTCAGATGATAGGTTGGAAGAAAGAAATGTTATACTAGAATATGATTTTCGCGATTTAATGCTTCTCTCAGATGAAGCGGATGTCCTAATTGAGGGATTTTCTTTTGAAGTGGGGTTTTCCGGAATAGATGTTATGAAAGTGGACATGTTGATGAACCTTGAACAACTGGTGCAGGATAACCCATTAGTAATCCTTGATATATTTAAAGAATTTCTTGATGGGGTTAACATGGGATTTTCTATCACAGGATTACAAGGTAGTCATGATGATTTGGATTTCTCCGGACTCAACGATCTTTCGTTGAGCTTATCTATATCAGGTTTGAAACAGTTGATTCCCAGTCTTGTTATTAACTATAAGCATGCCGGATTAGGAATCATGGACGAGGTCCCTGCTGAACTTACTCCAGAGAATCTGAGTCTGGGACTAAAGATTTCCAGAATTCCAGTTATGGAAATAATCGGCTCTGTTATGGGAGCTCAGGCGTCAGGACCTGTGATGCTTGAACTTTTTTCAAGGTATGAATCGCAGCTAGAAATTGAACTTCTGGATATTGGATTTCCAATTGGAGACGTTAGTTTGAAAGGAATCGCTTCCACCAAGGAACAAGATACATCTGAGATTGAACCATTTCACATACTTCTACTTAACAGCGTCCTTGAAATTCAAAATATAGATCATCTTGCAGAGGCTTTTTCCAAGATTCTGGATACCCCGGAAGTGGAAAGCCTTAAAGCCATGGTTGCTTTTATTAAGCTGATAGCTGAGGAACAGGTTTATGATGACGGCACAATCGTTCATCATCTAAAAATAGCAAGCGACCAACAAGGGGAAATCACTGCCAATGGCAAAGATATAAAACCCCTGATAAATATTCTGGGCAATTAGACATAATGATTGACAACTACTCAGGCTAAAAACTTAGTTTCGTTTAGACCGCAGAGCTGCTGCATGGTTCCGACTAGCATTTTGGCCCATTCTCACCTATTAAGCCGGTTATGTGATACGTTGGCTGTAAATCAAGTAGGTGCCACGATGGGTACAAGCAATGAGGGCGAAAAATTAGACCCACAGTTCGTGCGCGGCGTTACGTGAAAGGCCTACGGCTATCTCTCAGGCATAGTCCAGCCCTGCATTTTTCAAGAATCTCAGCTAAATGCTGCACTTTTGGAAAACTGGATCTGGCTCCTGCCAACCCTGGCAACTAGCCCTTAATCCGTGAAATTCATTACCCTCAAAATAGCTGATAATCTCTATTAACTTTTAAATGATGCATAAAAATACTTGACATGAATCATCACCGAATTATTAAAGTATTATTAAAAGATTGCTAGGGTGAATGGATGCCAAACTTTTTTTTATTTATTAATCCTTCCTCATATCCTTCATTTTGCCCATAAACCCTTAGCCCTGGTCAGTCTTTCCGCCGATTATTATACCAATAAAGCCATGACGAGTAAGAATTGCAGGTTTAACTATATCATTCCGAAGTTAAACCAATGCCTTTGGAGTCCTTTTTACGAGCAATAAATCAAAGGCTCTATGCCAGTTAGTTGCAGATGCTGTCATAAGAAACAATAACTTGGCGATAGCCTGGTTAATGGAAAATTCCGGCAGTCCTATCCTATCCGAAGTCCAGATAACAGGTTGTCATCAATTGAGCTGATCAACACCCTTACTTTCCCGAGACGCTTATGGTCCTCAAAAGCATTTTTTCCAGGGACATACTATTCAGAGGGGCTCTTTTTTTTCTGCTCTTTCTGTTGTTCTTGCTCGCTGGAGTATCTCTCTGGGGTAGGGGCGAAAAATATCTGTCCAAATCCATGGCTAAAAACATGGGTTTGAAAATCACGAATTACAATGAATATGCAGCCCTTTCCATAGCCCTCATGTCTGAAGGAAAGATCCTCTGGACCATGGAATTGGGTTACGCTGATCAGGATGCCAAAACACCAGTGACCAGAGAGACCAAGTTCGGCATCGGTTCAGTGAGCAAAGTCATTTCCGCTACAGCTGTAATGAAACTGGTAGACCAGGGACTGGTGCACCTGGACACGCCTCTGAGCGTCTATCTGCCTGACTTTCATATGCTTTCACCTGAGTATAAAGACATAACCGTGCGCATGCTTCTTAACCACTCATCCGGGCTTCCAGGGGGCAACTACCGAGGCTGCGTGACTGACATACCCTGGCCTGATTATAAGGATATTGTCTACCAATCCATCAGGCAGAGCAGGCTAAAACATCTTCCGGGCTACATGCACGTGTATTGTAACGACGGATATACCCTGGTTGAATTATTGATTCAGGCGGTTACAGGAAAGCCTTTTACTGATTTTGTGGAAGAAGAGATTTTTATTCCGCTGCAAATGACCAGAAGCAGCTTTGCCACAAGCTCCTTGCCTGAAGGGTCCTTTGCCAGAGCCTTTCATGATGGATGGACCCTGCCCCTGGAAATCCAGAACAGTCATGCTGCCGGGGGGATATATTCCACCCCGGAAGATCTGGTCCGGTTTATGGCCATGATCTCGGCCAGGGGAAACGTGAATGGGACAAGGTTCATTTCTGAGGCGTCCCTGGACGCCATGGAACAAGACCAGACAGCTGGTACATTTCGGGTCATTGATTCTAATTTTTATACTTTTGGGCTGGGCTGGGACAATACATATCATCCTGGCCCTGGTTCAGTGGGTAAAAAAGCTTTGACCAAAAATGGCGGAACCCTGATGTACGGAGCTGAATTGTGGGTTATTCCTGAAGAAAATCTTGGAGTGGCTGTAGTTGCGGTGAACGCTCCTGACGCTGTCCTTGAAGTTATGGCTGAGAATATCATTCTGGCTGCACTGGTTGACAAAGGAGTTTTACACTCCATGCCTAAGTCCATAGCCAAAAAACTATCTTCACCTGTTGTTCCTTCTAAGGCGATTTTAAACTCAGTTGTCGGATATTATGCCAGCTATTCTGAGTTATTCAAAGTAACAAGCCTGCCTGACAAAAACATACAGATCCATATAAGGAATCAAGGAAAATGGACACCTTTAATCAAGAAACTCAGCTACCAAAAAACCGGAAGTTTTGCTTCAAGAGACAATCCATTTTATGAATTTCACTTCCAGGAAGCAGATGGAAAAAAGTATCTTGTGATGCGTTTTTTAAAAGGTCACTACTTTGTTGAAATCCCCATAGCCCAGCATCTGCAAAAGACAGAAGCACTATCTCCTGCATGGATAAGACGACTGGGTAAGGAATGGCTGCTGGCTGATGAAATTGCCAATTCATACACATTTTACTTTTCCAACTACCCCAAGCTAAACATTGAAACTTTAGAAGATCTCCCCGGGTTTCTATTCTTATGGCAACCTGGTGACTACCTGACTTTATTCGCAGGATCTGAACAAGACATTGCATATATGAACCTTCAGATTCCAATAAACAGCGGTCGCGATCTGTCTGATCTGGAAGTAGTCAGAAAAGGTGAAGAAGAATGGCTGAGGTGTTCAGGGTACCTCTATCGCCCTTTAGAAACAATTCCCTACTTGGAGTATGGCACCAGCATGCAACTCACTGTCCGCGAACAATATATTACTGAATGGGTACATCTTGAAAAACCAGTAACAGGGGCAAACATAGAGCTCAAAGTTTCAAGCGATGCCCGCTGGAAGATTTACAATTCCAGATTCAAACAGATAGCCAGCGGACGGGGCAGCACAAGTATTTTTTTGGGTATAGGCAAGGAGACTTATTTCCTGGCTCTGTACGCCGAACCTGGACAAACCATGGACTTGTCGTTGAGATAACCATATGTCGTAGTGCCTAAACAACATTCTAAGAGCACTCAAACACCAGCCTCCGGCTATGGGAATGGCATAGTCCAACACTGCATCTTTCAAGAATTCGGAACAAATCAGATTTTATTCTTTCGAACTTCATCTTTTTGTTGACTACAATTATTATCACGAATAAAGAATTGTGAACCATCCCGCTT
>PXDF01000133.1 GCA_003566455.1 Desulfonatronovibrio sp. | reverse complement strand
ATGATTTCCCGGGCCAGATTTTCCAGATCCGGAAGTGATTCTCTTTTGGAATCAATCCCGGAAATCCCGGCAAAAACAGCGCCAGAGAAAATAAGCATGGCCCTTGTATGCTCAGGGCTATCTCCGGATTTTCGGGCCAGAAAATGATTCTTTTCAAGCCTGGTAATGAAGCCCATTTTATTGAGAATATTCTCCAGACCAAGGTCAGTAGGCAGGAAGCCGGACTTGTGTTTTTTGATAAGAAAGAAAATGAAATTTTCCGGGGAATAATCATTTAAAACCGCCTGGATCAGAACTCCCAGGTTAGCGCATCCAAAGCATATGTGCAAGAATTGCTCAGTATACATGATATGAGCAGGCCTGGAAAAAACCGGGTTGTAAAAGGTCTGGGTATTGAATGCCGTGTAAATAAATCTGCGGCTCAGGCTTGGTTCTTTGCGGGATATGAAGCGCAGCCCCCCCTCATTTGCTGTTCCCTCAATAAATGCTTTCAAAGGCGCGCTTGAGATAGTGTCCAGCATATCTTTCCTGATAATTTCAGGTGGTTCAGGCTTTTTTAAGTTCCAGACATGCCAGACCCCGGGCTGACCGTAGAGTGGGTTCTGGCGGTTGATATTGGCCATGGCGATATCCACCAGGGTGGATGTGGCTGAAAGATGGCTCAAATGGGCGATGTCCTGAAGGTTCAGCGTTTTAATGCTTTTTGCCTGCAAAGGATAGGCATGAGAAAGAGAGCCGGTAATTTTAAGCACGCTTTCCAATGCCTGATAAACAGGGGTTCCCCTGAGGGGATGAGCCTTATTAAGGCGCTCGCGGCCGGTTTCATTTTTAATAGAACCGGGCCAGCAGACCCTTGCTGTTTCACCATCCACGGTAATCATCTGTTCATGGGAGAACAGGGTTGTGGCCCTGTCTACTCCGTACAGGGCTGGTATTTGAAAATCCCTGGCCATGCAGGCCAGATGTCCCAATGGATCTCCGGGCTTTTCAGTGATTACCGCCCTGGACCAGGGAACCAGAGAAGCCCACCTGGAATTGGCCTCTTTAACTACCAGGACTGAATTTTCAGGGAAATCCAGCAGGTCAATATTTTTTTCGGCGAAAAAAGTTTTACCTGAAGCCTTTCCTTTACTCACGGTCTGTGCCTGCGGAAATTCAGGAGCTGCCCGTGAGTCCTCTGGATTATCCAGGTAATCTGCCGTTCCGGTTTCTTTAAGGTGAATGGTCTCGAGGATGGCAAACCCGTCATGCGCGTCCAAAGCCCACCTGATCTTGCCCACAGCCTCCAGCTTATTTTTAATTAACGCCGCTATTCCGGACAGTTCCAATATCTGTTTGCTGGTCAGGCTGGGATGCCGGCTCTGGTTCTGGGGAACAGGGATAAGGTTCAGTCCTTCCTCTGAAAGGAAAAATGTATGCCTGATTTTTTTTTCGGTGATTGTTTCACTAATAATCTCTGATTCGTCCAAAGACACCTTCCACATGTCAGGCTGGACGATTCCCTGAGACATGGAAGCGTCCATCCCGGGCACGGCCCGGATTATAATCCGCTCATGACCGGACTCTGAAGAGTCGAGAAAGTTTACTGATCCGGAAACATTTGTGTTGATCATGTCCATGCAGCCGACGCAGACCGGGAGGTCTTCTTCCTTGAGGCCACGCCTCATGCGGTAATTTATGGCGGATACAGAATATTTTCTGGCTACAACTTCCTTGTAGGCTCTAAGTAAAAATTCTTCACCCACATTGAATTCATCCCGAATCAGGCTTTCCAGGGAGAAATTGCGGTCAGGAATGCCTGTGCTGGGTCGCAGGACAAGCTTTATCCCCCTGTATCCGGTTTCCATTTCCAGCTGTCTGTAACCTTCCATGATCGCTTTTTCCAGGTCCGGAGGGATTTGCGCGTTGATAATAAGAATCTGAAGCTGAGAGCTTATTCTGTGAAGATCAGCCATAGAAGTGATTTCCAGAGTCTGGAGCAATCTGTTGATTTCATCCTGCAGATTGTTATGTCTGATAAATGACTGATAT
Organism: Desulfonatronovibrio sp.; assembly: GCA_003566455.1. Taxonomy (GTDB): domain Bacteria; phylum Desulfobacterota; class Desulfovibrionia; order Desulfovibrionales; family Desulfonatronovibrionaceae; genus Desulfonatronovibrio. The sequence goes on along the minus strand of PXDF01000133.1, from coordinate 23,652 downwards.
CCGGCATCGGTTATGACAAATCCTGTAGGCATTCTCACTCCTGTGAGCATATTGCTGAGCCTGGCCAGAGAAGCCATGCGGCTGCCCACCTGGTCGACGCGGTCTGGATCAATCCGTGATAGATGAATGGTTAATTCGCCGCTTTCGGCAGGAAGTTCAGCACCCACAATCTTTTCTATTTCAGCCCGGAGCTGATTTAAAAAAGCCATAATTTCAGGGTCGCTTTCACCAATTTCCTTCTGGTATTTTATGACTGAATACACCCGAAGAAAGGCCTGAGTGCTGATGGAACGGACATAGATCATATTGAAGTACTTCTTGGCGGCAAGGGCTTCTTTCACGAGCTCCAGGCTGTTCCAGAGCTGAGCGCATGAAGATACAAGCATTTGAAATGAGTGAGCCTTGAGACGAATCTGCTCAAAAGCGGACTGATCCTGTGGGTCACTTAACAAATCCAGGTTTTTCCCGGAAACTTTCTTCAGGAATTTATTCAAGATGTCAGACATTTCTTTACAGGTGGATATTTACGGCACGGTTGATGGCCATCAGCAGATCTTCAACCGGACATGGTTTGATCAGGAGATCAAACGCCCCTTTGTCCATAACCTGATTAACCATGTCCGGACTGATCTGGCAGGTCAAAATAATAACCCTTGGACCGGGCTGGTTTTTCATAAATAGTTCAATATCAAGAACAGCTCTCTGGCTGGCATCCCAAGGCTCAATGATAACCACATCAGGCTGGAAGTCTGTTATGACATCCAGTGCCTGTCCTGCGTCTCTCACCCCCTTCACTGAAAGCCCTTTCTTTCTGAGGCGTTTAAGTAAAATTTCCAACTCTACAGGGTCTTGATCGATAATGAGTATTTTGATGAGACTCAAGTGACTATTTTCCTCTGTCCAGAACTGCTTTTTGCATGACATTAATCAATTCTTCCAGATCACAGGGCTTCATCAGGTAGTCAAACGCGCCCAGGGCAAGTCCGTCCACCGCGGCTTCTTCAGAGCCATGCCCGGTAAGAATTATTACCGGTATTTCAGGGGCAATTGTTTTTAATATTCTGAGCACTTCAATCCCGTCCATGTCTTCCATCTTCAAATCCAGAACCACAATATCATAATCCTGCCGACGAAGAGAGCGCAGGGCTTCAGTCCCGGAGAGGACAGAAGTTACCTTGAAGCCCCTGCGCTTGAGACGTTTAGTCATTATCTCAATAAAACCCGGTTCATCATCAACCAGAAGGGCATGAGCCTGAATATCCTGATCCTGATTTGAGGCCATATTTATCAGTCACCCCGCCTGTGATATATATCCATGGCCTGGGCTTCAGCGATCCTGTCTTCTTTGTGGCGTTTGATATTTTCAGCCCGTTTGACCTTATCCACCAGCTGATCCATTTCAGCCGGCTTCATGAGGTAATCAAAAGCGCCCAGTTTCATCCCGTCAATGGCGGTTTCCACAGTGGCGTGAGCCGTGAGCATGATCACTTCAACCAAAGGATATCTGTATTTGATTTCCTTGAGGGTTTCAATTCCGTCCATGCCGGGCATTTTAACGTCAAGTATCACTACATCCACTCTTGGTTCTTTTTCCATTACTTCAAGGGCTTCCTGTCCGCTGTAAGCTGTAAGCAGGTCAAAGTCCCGCCTGGACAGTCTCTTGACCATTGTTTCCACAAAAGGCACTTCATCGTCAACTAATAATACTTTTGCTAATGACATGGTTGATTCCTCCTTTTTATTATACCAGGTCTTACAATAAGTTCAAAGGGTTAACCTGACTCAGTCTTTATGCCGACATGTTTCTGGGGGCAGGGCAGCTGGATATGAAAAGTTGTTCCCTGTCCAGGCTGACTGGTTACAATAATTTTACCACCCAGATTCTGAATAATGGCGTAGCATATGGATAGCCCCAGCCCGGTGCCTTTGCCCACAGGCTTGGTGGTAAAAAACGGATCAAAGATTTTATTCAGGTTAGCCTTGGGAATTCCATCCCCTGTATCGCTGAACCAGAAATGTATGCCTTCATGATCTTTTTTACTGGAAATGTTCAGCTCTCCGCCTTTTTTCTCCATGGCATCAAGGGCGTTGTTGACAATATTCAGAAAAACCTGCTGCATTTCAGTAGCTGAGGTCTGGATTGATGGAACTGTCGGATCAAGATCCATGTTTATTTTTACTCCCGCGTACTTGGCTCTTTTTTCAGATATGGCGGAAATTTCCAGAGCCAGTGCATTGAGATCCACGTCCTGGACACGAGAGTCGGATTTACGGGCAAAGCTCAACAGCTTGTAGGTAATATCTTTGCATCTGCGGCCCTGTTGTCTTATCTGGCGCAGGGATCGACTAAGCTCCTCAAAGTTTTTGGTGCCCGCAAGTTCAGTTTCATCCTCAAGCAGATCCTGCATCCAGCCGGCCTCTTCAACCATTATGGCCACCGGATTGTTGATTTCATGGGCTATTCCTGAAGCCAGTTCTCCAATAGAAGCCATTTTACCGGCCTCAACCACCTGCTCGTTCATAGCCTGAAGGCGAACCTCTCTCCTGCTCAAATAACCTGATCCTTTTCGGGCAATATAAAAGCTGACCAGCATCAGGATAACGGTCCATCCCACGACCGATAATATGACAGCTTTTCCCAGGGGCTGCCTATTGGTTGTAAAGTCGTGGAAATCAAACGCCAAACCCAGGACCATGAGCTTTTGAGCAACTGGAATCATAAAAAGCTGAAACGATTGCCCGTTATCCCTGATCCCGGCCTGCACCATTCTTTCCCTTTCAAAGCTTTGAACCGCGTAATCCTGGTACAGCTTTTCATCAATTGACCATGTTCCGCTCAGACTTAAAACCTGTCCTTCATGGTCCATTAGTGCCGACCATCTGGCAAGGAAGGCTCCGGGAAGGGATATTACAGGCAGAATATTTTCAATGGGAATAAAGGCCTTTAAGAATTTAGTATCAGAATCAGCCACCATTCTCTGGACCATAACCATATTCCATTGATTGCCATTCACCCTGGATAAAAAAGCATAGCTCTCCTTGCGGCGGGTACCTTCCCTTAGTTCCATATCCCGGGCTATTGATTCAGCTGTGGGGGTTTGTCCGGTTCTGGTAAAAACTTCTCCCCTGGCGGTAACAACAGCCATTCCGGAAACCGTGACCTGAGGACCAGCATAGCCGCCAATTACCTGTTTGATAAATTCAAGGTCATGGATCCTGGTTTCAGCCACATCAGCCACAAGTTGCAGGTCTGTGCGAATCTTTGATAGAAGATCATTCAAATTCTGAGCCTGAAAATACGCGTTTTGCTTGGCAAGTGTGTCATAGCGATTTTTTGTCTCCAGGTAATCATAATAATAAAGGAAAACGCAGGTTATAAGCACTGGCACAAGTGACAGGCCTAATATCAGGGAAAAAAACTTTCCAGTGGTTCCAAAAAGTGATGACGGTATGTTCTTCATTGATTTAGCTGGAATTATTCCATGTCTATCTTTATGGTCAGAATTGTGCAAGGAGTTATTTGTAATTTTGACCAATCAAGATAATTTTAAATAAGACCAAGGTCAGGACATATTTTTTTATTAATGAAAAGCTTGCAATTTTTCGTCCAAAAATTTCAGTAAAAGGTATGAAAATGATTAAAAAGGTTTTTGATCTCATAAAAAGAGCCAGGGGAAAAAAAGGGGATCAGCAAAAGCAGACCAAGGCAGGCAACGTTTTTAAGGCCAAGTACACAGCATTTAAGAGACTTCTGGACTCAAACTCTGAATTCCTGAATATCCAGGCTGAGATTGAAGAAAAGCTCAGGGGCGATTCACTGCTGGGCATGGGTTTTGTCCGTTCCAGGTCAACAATGGCAGTTTATCAGGCCATGCGCATGGTTCAGAGCCTGAATGAACTTACAAACAATAAGTATAAACAGCTGATGGACGCGCTGGCAGATATTAATTCAGGGATTGAAGCTTTGCTTGAGGATGCTCCTGCAGTCACAACCGATAAGTATATTCTGGATTATGATGCTATAACAAAGGACATGGTTGAGTCCGTGGGAGGCAAAAACGCCAACCTGGGCGAGCTGAAAAGCAGACTGAAAATGCCTGTTCCTGAGGGGTTCGCCATTACAACCCGCGTGTTTTACGATGTTTTTGAAGACAATGATTTTTTTGAGGAAATAAAAAAAATCAGGATGGAAATGGATCTTGAGGACATAAGCAGCATCACAGCGGGCAGTGAGAAGATACAGAAAATGATTCTTGACGCCCGGATTCCCGGCCATATCGAGAAGGCTGTTCTATCCGCCTATCAGGATCTTGTGCTTAAGGCGGGCAGGGACCGGGATAATTCCGGCGATGTCAGAGTTGCCCTGCGCAGCAGCGCCATTGGGGAGGATGGAGAGCTGTCCTTTGCCGGTCAGTATGTGACATTTTTAAATGTCACTTCGGATCAGGTTATCAAGACTTATAAGTTTATTCTCGCGGGATTGTATATTCCCAGGGCCATGGTCTATCGTCTGAACAAGGGAATCAGGGAAGAGGACACGGCCATGAGCGTGGCCTGTCTGGAGATGGTCGACGCCAGGGCCGCGGGAGTCATGTACACGCGTCACCCCATAGAATGGAGCCGGGATCTGATTTTCATCAATGCTGTCTGGGGGCTGGGAGAGTCGGCGGTGGACGGATCAGTTAATCCTGATACCTATATTGTATCTAAAGAAAAGGATCTGGAAGTTTTGGAGAGTGTTGTCGGGGATAAGGAAAAAATGCTTGTCCCAAGATCGGACAGGGACGGATTGGATCAAAAGGATGTCCCTGAGTACCTGAGGAAATCGCCATGTCTCAAGCCTGGGCAGATAAAAGAACTGGCAGGCCTGGGCCTGAAAGTTGAACAGCATTATCAGGCTCCTCAGGATATAGAGTGGGCACTTGATAATGACGGGAAAATGCGACTGCTTCAGACCAGGCCTATAAACTATCTTCCTGAGAATTTAACCAGGCAGGCAACATTAAATATTCAGGTGAGCACTGATCATGAACCCATTATCCAGGGGGGGGCTGTGGCGTCGCAGGGCGTCGCGTTTGGCCCGTCTTTTCATGTAACGTCCAGAAAGGATCTTGATGACTTTCCAAAGGGAGGAGTGCTTATCGCCAGGCAGTCCAGTCCTCAATATGCCATGGTCATGCCTCGGGCCGGCGCCATTATAACTGAGACTGGAAGTGTGACCGGGCATATGGCTTCCCTGACCAGAGAGTTTAACGTGCCTGCCATACTTGGGGTGAAAAACGCCATGAAACTCATTCCCCACGGCCTTGAGGTAACAGTGGACGCTTACAGCGGCCGGGTATACCAGGGCAGGCTTGACTCCATCCTGGCTTTCAAGCGGGAACGGGTCTCCTCCATGGTGAATACGCCTGTGCATAATACCCTGAAGAAAATAGCAAAATTCATTACCCCCCTTAATCTGTCAGATCCCAGCGCGGCCAATTTCACGCCGGAGCACTGCGAGACCCTGCACGACATTGCCAGGTTTGTTCATGAGGTTTCTTATCTGGCCATGTTTCAATTGAGTGATTTTGTTTCAGATCATGGACAGATTTCCATGAAGCTTGATGTTTCACTGCCCATTGACCTCTATCTCATAGACCTGGGAGAAGGAGTAAAAAATGTTCCCCCCGGTTCATCAAAAGCAGCTGTTGAAAACATTGTTTCTCTTCCCTTTAACGCCCTGTTGAATGGCATGCTCCACCCGGAATTGAGGTGGAACCAGCCAAGACCCATTGAATGGAAAGGTCTGTTTTCAGTTATGGGAGAACAGCTTTTAAAGCCACAGATGGGCCAGGAACGATTTGGAGACCGAAGCTATGCCATAATTTCGGATAAATACCTCAACTTCAGTTCGCGGGTTGGCTATCATTACGCGGTCCTTGATTCTTATTGCGGAACCAATGTCAATAAAAACTATATTACCTTTGCCTTCAAGGGCGGGGCAGCTGATGACCAGCGCCGCAACAGAAGAGTGAAAGCCATTTCCCTTATCCTGGAAAAGCTAGGTTTTGTGGTTAAGGTCAGAAATGACCGGGTAGACTCCAGGTATCGCAAGGATGAGCAGGATGAGATTGAAGCAAGGCTTGACCAGCTGGGAAGGCTTCTGATCTTTACCAGGCAGATGGACATGCTCATGCTCAATGACCGTTGCGTGAAGCTTTTCGCGGACAGCTTTTTAAATGAAGATTATACCCTTGAATGTTTTTATGAAAGGGCGGATGCCAGCCAAGGAAAGTCTTGAAATGCGGGTAAAAATTAAGCATTCTTCCGAAACAGTCTGGCTGGTTCTGTTTTTTTTGGATAAAATACCTCACAAAACAAGAGTCCGGGGATCATTGGTCAGAAAAAAGTATTAAAGTTTAATGCCTGAACTGAGCGATTTTCCCGCAACTGTTTGATAAACCTGTAATTGCGAGCACCCGGAAGGTGCTTGGAGATCTCATTATCACGCATGAAAATCGCTCAATTCAGGTATTAACTCCATTTTGACAACCATACACCCCGGGGTTACCGGACATTTGTCGGTGACAACGGCCAGGCTGCAGTTATCAAAGGCTTTGGCCACCCTGAAGCTTCCCAGTGGAGTGCCTGATTCATCCAGCAGGACCAGGGCTGTTCCCTGTTCCACACCCTGCTTTTTGCCCAGGCCAAAGGCTATTTCCTGTTTATCTCCAGAGCTTTTAATCCGGACAATATCGGCCTTGCCTGATTTGAGGAGCAGGACTTCTCTTTGTCTGGAGAGCTTGTACACCAGCCAGAAGAAACAAACCGCCATGGGCAGGCAGATTAAGCTGAGCCACCAGGGCATGAAACCGAAATTTCTGTAAAAGAATGACTTTGAATTTTCACGCAGCTCTGATGCCGAGGCGTACACATAGGCCGTAAATACCGGAAAGGCCTCATCCTCTTCTAATTCAACCGGACGGACCATGAACCTGTAGCTGCCCGGGTTTATGTGTTCCATGGCCTTAACCCGGCCGTTCCACAGGTTGCCTCCAAGCCAGTATCCTGTGTGCACTCTTTCAATTTCAACCAGAAGGGACCTGGTTTCACTGACGTAAGTCAGCTCTGACTTATCCTTGATCCTTTCAGGCATTGGTCCGTTGACCTTGATGGATTCTCCCGGGAGCATGTTCACAGTGAAGTGCTCCTTGAGCATCTGCATCAGGACGGAGTCCACAACGCCGAAAAAAATGACCAGGCAGAAAAGGGCGCCTATGAGTCCCAGCTTTTTCCTGATCCTGGATATTTGCTCAAGATTCATTTCCCTGCCCCGCAAAACATGTTCAGCGTCTGACAGCGGCTTTGAAAGACGCAGGCCTTGGTTAATATACTGACAATTATTCATCATGATTCGCCGCTTTGCAGGTAATGATCATCAACAGGGGTTTTAAGCCTTCTGATGATCATGAAGCCCAGGATTACGGTGGGAATAAACATGGCAAAAAACACCTTGAAAAATATTGGAGTGAATTCATCCGGATTGGTGTTGGCAAACCCCAGGGCCACAGCCACCTGGGTTATCATGAGTATGTCAAGGATGATTATGGCCGCTTTCTGTCTTCTGTTCATGGGCGGAGCAGGCCTGGCCCGGTCAGCGGTGGTAAGCAGGGAGGTAGCCTGATAATGGGTATAGTCGGTCATTTTAAACCTCCTTTTTTGGGTCTCCGGGTGAATCCGTTCTTCACCCGGAGACTTTGAATCCGAGACATTTTGTAGCCGGCATTTTTAATGACCAAAGATATCGGTTCTGGTCACGTTCATAAGCCTTAATGCCTGTCCCGGGTCCTTGTAATAATACCTGATTTCATCACCTGCCCTCCAGGTTTCGTCAGGCAGATCAAAGTATTCATCAGGCACGGAAAACCTGGCCAGGACCTCCTGTCTGAATGAATACACAGTGATGGTTTTCTGATCCAGGTCCACAACGGGAAATGCTTTCCCGGCCACCAGGGGATCGTCCCTGAATATTCTGTCGTGTTGTTCGATAAGGGTGTACTTGATCACCTCAAAATCCTGGGTTTCATCATTGAATATGGTTATCTCTCTTTTATCAAAGTTTATCTCCATTCTCTTGCCGGCTGTTGGCTCAGGTCCCATTTCCTTGGGATTTTCAGGTATTCTGATGGTTATTGGCGGCAGCAGGTCATATCTTGGATTTTCAGGGTCCATATAATTGCTGTCCCGGATATAGGTAATAATCCCCTCTTCCCTGTCGTACTCGATAACCCGTCCCTGCTGCACATCGCCGAACTGACATCCCAGGAGGAGCAGAACAGGCAGAACAATCAGGAAATTTATCCATTTTGGAAAAAACATCATGTTATTTTTCTCCTTTTGGCTGAAGTTATAGAAAAGTCCCTACTTGCCTTGCCTGGCCTTTTTATCAGCCAGTTCTTTTTTTACCCCTCTTACAAAGAGAGCAAAAATGTAGGTGGACATGGCAGCGACCATCCCCAGAATAAGGACAGTGGCCAGGGTGTCGAAGAGAACCCGGACATCAGGGTTGGCCGCGGCAATAAGCTTGCATATGATGGACACGGCACAGACCACAACCGCGAATCCGAAAAATATCCTGATTCCGTAGCCCTTAACGTATTTAGTGGCCACAGCTCCGATCTGGGCGCCCACTGATGCTCCGATGAGCATGATCATGGCAGCCACCAGCTCGGTCCGTCCCTTGTAGGTATATGACGCTGTTCCGTATAGACCGGATATGGCCACCTCGAACAGGTCGGTTCCAACGGCCACGTGAGTGGGGCAGCCCACAAAATAGAGCAGGGCGGGCATGCGCAAGAGTCCCCCGCCAATGCCCAGGATTCCGGCCAGCCAGCCGGTGAGAAGGCTGATGAAAATGGGCAGCCACATCGTACAGGTAACCCCGGCCATCTTAAAGTGCATCATGGGCGGTATCTTGATTTTGTGGAAGGTCTTGTGCCATTCAATGCCCCTGGCCAGCTTGTCCACCTCCTTGCCCGCTTTTCTGGCCTCCTTTTCCATTCTCAGTCTTTTTATGACATCAGAAAACACCAGCCAGGTAATAAAGCCCAGCAGAACCAGGTACATATAACGGACAGTCACGTCCACCCGGCCGATTCTTTCCAGCCACATGATCATTTGGGCCCCGATCTCAAAACCCACAACTGTTCCGGCGATCATTACCACGCCCAGTTTATAGTCCACGTTTCCGAATTTGCCGTGCCGCAGGGTGGATATGAGGGACTTGCCGGCCATGTGGGCGATGTCCGTGCCAATGGCAAAGGCCATGGGAAAGCCCAGGATATTCAGACCAGGAGTCACCATCCAGGCGCCTCCCATTCCGAAAAAGGCTCCGATTATGCCCACGCCGAGGCCCAGGATTATCAGGCCAGGCCAGAATATATCCACGCCCGATATGGGCATCAGAACATATAGCCAATCCATGTTATAACCTCCTTGATTTCAAGGTTTCACTGTCTGTTCCGGTATTGCAGGTGCTTAATGTTCGGCCAGTTCCCTGTGTTTAAGATCAATTCCGATCCTGGACATGACCACGTCCGCGATAACCCCCATTATTACCCCTACAACCGGAATAATAATGATGGTCGCTAAGGCGAAGAGCAGGTGTGAATCATTGTACATGTCCGTCCACCAGGCCATGGCGCCGGTAAAACGCCTGGTATCGGCCACGATGACGATGAGTTCTCCACCTCCTCCGGCTGCCAGGGCCTTGCCGGGCATGACAATAAACAGGAAAGACAGAAGAACTGTCAGTTTGATCCATACTTTGCGCATAAGATTTACCTCCGTATGTTGATATTACATTGTGAAACTACCGGATAATGCACACGCTGCAGGGGGCGTTGCCCACAACCTTTGCGGCAGTGCTTCCCAGAAGGGTTCTTTTGAGTCCGGTTAATCCGGTGCTGCCCATGACAATCATGTCCACGCCTTCTTCTTCAGCCTTGCGGATGATATTGTTGGCAGGGACGGTACCCACCTCCAGGACAATTTCTGGCTTAACACCCTTGTCAGTCAAAGCCTTCTTCCCCTTTTCCAGGGTCTCCTGGGCTATGGCCTCGAGCTTGTCCTGGGTGCCGGGCGGCATTTCCGCCAGAAGATCCTGAGCGAATTGAGACACGGTCATCAGAATGATCTGGTCATTTTCCCGGGCCAGTTTTTCCCGGGTCCAGTTGATGGCCTTCGTGGAATTCTCAGATCCGTCAGTGGTTATAAGAATTTTCATAATCAGCTACCTCCTTTGAAATAGGTTTATATCCGGTTTTCATCCGGAAAGGATTGCTTTCCGGTATTTACTTGAAGATGCAGGGTTTTAATTTGGAAACTATCGCGCTTTGCCTTTAGAAAAGGAATTCAGGTGATTATGGAGACAAACAGCTTATTCAATCCGACCCATGACGGCGCAGCCTGGACCGAACAAAATGATAGAAAGCATTGTTTCCAGATGAAAACTCGAGATTATTACCGCAAGAGGCATGCCATTAATTGATGGAGCATGGCTGATAGAATTATTCGCGGTTTTTCGCGATTTATAAGGGCGGATCCAGACTGTAAGGGGCGGAATTTTTCAACAAAAGGGCCTGAGTGAAACTGACAGGTTACACCCAGTGTCAACTATTGGTTGATATCATGCTGCCGGTATCTTGAATTTCCCTGGCATGGGTTTGGGCGATGGGCAAAAGAATGTTGAAAGTGGTTCCATGAGCGGTGGGCCTCTCTTCAGGGGTAAAGCTTTTGCATGTGACCGAGCCGCCGTAGCCTGAGATAATGCCGTAGCTGACCGACAGACCCAGTCCGGTGCCTTCGCCGACTTTTTTGGTGGTAAAGAAGGGGTCAAATATTTTGTCCATGATGTCCTTGGAGATTCCCTTGCCTGTGTCGCTTATTGTCAGAAGAACCATCTGCATGGACTTTTCGATCCTGGTGGTGATGGTTAAGGTCCCTCCATCTTCTTTCATGGAGTATATTGAATTGGTGATGAAGTTCAGTATAACCTGCTGGATACGCCTGGAGTCTCCCCTGACATAGGGGTGTTCAGGGTCAAGTTGGGTGATTATCCTGATGTCATGTTTGTCCAGACTATGTTTAATCATACTGAGTATTTCATTGATATTGGCATTTATATCGCATAATTCATCCTTTTCTTCGCTGATCCGGGCAAAGGACAGCAGGCTTTCAACAATGGCTTTGCAGTGGAGCCCTTTTTTTTCAATGGTCTTGATGTCGTTGTATTCTTCAGAACCAGGCTGGACTTTTTCCTGCAAAAGTTCACAATAACCAAGGATGATGCCCAGGGGATTGTTTATTTCATGGGCCACTCCCGCGGCCATGGTTCCCAGGGAAGCGAGCTTTTCCGTGTTGATCAGCTGCAGATCCATTATTTTCCGGTCGGTAATGTCCCTGGCAATGCCCAGAGCAAGGGGGTGTCTGGAATCCTGTTCTTTCAGGGGCATATACTGTATATTGAACCAGTGTTCGCTGTCTTCAGTCCACAATTGAACCTCTTCGCTTCTTCCCTTCCCCTTATCCAATACTTCTTTTATGATTTCGATCTGCCTGCCTGCCTCATGGTGGGGGAAAATGCCTGAAATATTATTGTCCCTTTTGAGGTTGAATATTCTTTGCATGTGCTGGTTCGCGGTTTTAATGATCCCCCTGGAATCCACCGTGAAAATCAGGTCTTCAGCACTTTCCACCAGTGTCCTGTACTTGGTTTCAGACCTTTTGAGCTCTGAAGCGTAGTTTTGAATATGCTGCGTTTTCTGACCAACCTCATGTTCCAGGATCGCGGACCAGCGCAATTGATAGATAAACACAACGCCCGCGCAAAGGAGAATTATGAGGAAAATGACACCCTGAAAGAGTATCTGTTTCTGGTAGAGCAAGCTGATATTGCCTTCAATTTCAGCAACAGGAACCGAAATGGCCACAGACCAGGCAAGGTCTGTAAAGGGGCTTTGAATCTCCACCGGGCTTAAGGCGATGAGTTTTTCAATTTGTCGAGATGGATTATCTGGGTGTATGAAAAAATAAGTTCCAGTTCCTTCAAGCCCTTTAATGATCATTTCTTTTATTTCCGTCTTGAACTCGTGAACAGGACCGGTTATACTGCTGTTTTCCCGGCCTGGACTGAAAGCGTTTGTTCCCACGAATAATTTTTCAGGATGATGCAGAATCAGGCCGAAATTGTCCATTACCCAGGCGTATCCGGTTTCACCTGAACGAATATTGGGGACCACCTTGTTCATGAGGCTGTTGATATCAAGGGTGGAGCGAAGATAGCCGGAAAAGCGGTGCGAAGGGCGGGGCTGATGTTCTGTAAAGGCTTCTTCATAGGTAGGGATAATCATGTCCATGAATAACCGGTTGGGGTTGAGCCCGGCCTGACGGCGGACACCCGTGATCATCACCCGTCCTCTTTTGGAAGGATCACCGGCCCAGGAAAGAAAAGCAGCCACTTCTCTTTCCAGCAGAACTCCCTGGTTGGTAAAAATGCCGTTTTCATCCGCTGTAAAAAGAACCTGACCATATCTGTCCACGCGGCGCAGCTGAGAAATATTGTCCCGCTTTAAAACAGGCAGGACCGATATCAGGAGGGTTTCATAAGCCTCAGGTTCAGCATATTGAATGGCAGGCATGGAATTGAGCAGAATCAGGTCGGAAACAGCGCTTTGCAGATTGTTCTGAATCATATTCGCTGTTGAACCTGTCAGGAAAAACTGCTGCTCATTGTATTGCTCCCTGATGGTGTGCTTAAGAGCCTGAGAACTTGTATACCCGAAATATATGGCTACTATCAGCAGGGCAAATATAGCAAGGACAGCTCCCTGAAAGACTCCAAGCAGTTTTTTTTTCCCAAATTCCTTCACAGCGGATTCCTTTCCCGATCTAGCCCTTGTAAGAAAAGAAACTATTTGTTGACATATTTGTTAAAAGATCTCATCAAGGATAACTAATATAAATGGTTATTCTTTTTAGAGTTTATTACTTAAATTTATCCAGTTTCTGGATTTTTTTTATTGTTTGATTTTAAAAAAACATATAGGAGTATATAAAAGTTTTATTAAATCTTTGCAATCTCAGGACCAGAAAAAGGTAAGGCCGGATTCAGGATTTTTGCGGGCATTATTTCAATGGCCATTGGGAGGGAGTATGGTTGATAAGGAGTATAATGTTCTGAAATGGAAAATCATCGCGGCGATTCTCAGCTTTTCCCTGATTCCGCTGATTGTTGTGGGCTGGTTTATTTACAATCAGTTCAGCACTTCTTATCAGGCCAAGATCAATGAAAATATACAGTCCTTGGTAGAGAGCAGGCGCAACTCGCTGGATCTCTTTTTTGAGGAGCGTGTTTCTCAGCTTACCACCCTGGCCCATAGCCACCAGTTTTCAAGCCTGAGAAATGAAAATTTTCTTCTGGGTATTTTCAATACCATGCAGGCCAGATCCAAGTCATATATTGACCTGGGAGTTATAGACCACAATGGTGATCATATTGCTTATGTGGGTCCACATCAGGATTTAAGAGGCCTTAATTATAAGAATGAGGAATGGTTCGCGGCCACCATGTCCTCGGGAGTGTATATCAGCGATGTTTTCATGGGGTTCAGGTCGGTCCCGCACATGATAATCGCGGTTATGGTCAGGGAAAAGGATATGACCTGGATACTCCGGGCCACCATTAACCTGGATATCATTGACAGGGTGGTTAGAAGCGCTCAGACCGGGCAATATGGCGACGCCTTCATAATCAACAGACAGAATATTCTTCAGACCAACCCCAGGTTTGTTGGTTCCATTCTTGAACATCCTGCCTGCCCTTGCCCTGACTTTTCCAAAACTATAAGCACCAGGGTAAAAGAGACCAAATGCGGCAATGAAAATTATATATTCGCATCAGCCGCAATAAACACAACCAACTGGGTGCTGGTGGTCATGGAAAGTCCCCAGGAACAGCTTTCCGCTCTGTTCCGGGCCAGGGAACGAGCCGAGATTCTTTTGGTTTTTGGCGTGCTCATCATTTTTGGAGGAACCTACCTTGTGGCCAGATCATTCATGGGCAAGCTTCTCAGAATGGCCAAGGAAAAAGCCTTGAGCGATGAAATGTGTTTTCAGTCCAATAAAATGGCCGCCCTTGGAAAGATGGCCGCGGGATTAGCCCATGAGGTCAACAATCCCCTGGCGGTCATAGGAGAAAAAGCGGGCTGGGTTAAAGATCTGCTCAAAAAGGAAGGCATTCCTGAAGGCCCGCATATCCGGGAAATAGCCGATTCCATTAATAAAATAGAATATCATGTTGACAGGGCCAGAAAAGTGACCCACAGGCTGCTGGGTTTTGCCAGACGCATGGAGCCGGTTATGGAACAGGGGGATATTAACAAACTTGTTAACGATACGGTTTCATTCTTCAGCAATGACGCTCTTTTCAGGATCATCAAAATAATAACCCAGCTTGACAGCAATATGCCTTTGGTCACAACTGATTCTTCTCAGCTTCAGCAGGTTTTTTTGAACATTATCAATAATTCTGTTGATGCTGTTGACCGGGAAGGCTGGATTAAGATCAGCACCATGGTGGACAGGATATCCAACAAGGCGGTAATAGCTTTTGAGGATAATGGTCCAGGAATTGATCAGGAGAATCTGCGCCAGATCTTTGATCCTTTTTTTACCACCAAGGAACCGGGTAAGGGAACCGGCCTTGGCTTGTCCATCAGTTACCAGATAATAGAATATCTGGGGGGCAAGATTGACGTTGAAAGCCGAAAAGGTGAAGGGACAAAATTTACAGTCAGCCTTCTCCTCAGGGTTGGCTGAGTTAATGTCATTGGATAGGATTCATTATATACTTTTCCAAAGGAGAAATCAAAATAATGCGAGAGGCTAAGATTTTGGTGGTTGATGATGAGCCTGATTTTCAGGAAACTGTGGTCAAAAGACTTATTGACAGGGGTTTTGAAGCAACTGGCGCTGATGACGGCTACAGGTGCATGGAGATCCTGGAAGAAACAGATATGGATATTGTCAT
This sequence comes from Desulfonatronovibrio sp., assembly GCA_003566455.1. Taxonomy (GTDB): domain Bacteria; phylum Desulfobacterota; class Desulfovibrionia; order Desulfovibrionales; family Desulfonatronovibrionaceae; genus Desulfonatronovibrio. Next base: position 8,582 of record PXDF01000133.1, on the reverse strand, counting down.
TCTGGACGTGAAAATGCCCGGCATGGACGGTCTGGAGGTTTTGAAAAGGATCAAGCTCAAATGGCCTCTGGTTGAGGTGATCATGCTCACAGGTCACGCTTCAGTTGAATCGGGAATTCAGGGCATGGAGCTCGGGGCTTTTGATTATGTGATGAAGCCTTACAAACTTGAAGATCTTGTCCAGAAAATCGATCACGCCTATGAACGAAAAAGAATTCAGCAGGACAAGATAAGCAAGGCCAGGGGAGATAATTAACACCTGAATTGACTGACAGTTAAAATGGGTCAATTCAGGTTACGGTAAACGAAAACTGAAAAATCCGGTAATCCGGGGATAACCATGACAGATATTCCAAAGGTCTTGATCGTTGACGATGAGACAGGACTTCGCGACACAATGTATAAAAGACTGAAGAAAAGGGGGCTTGATGTTTCAACCGCGGGAAGCGGGGAAGAGGCCCTGGATATACTCACTGCTGATTCTTTTGATGTCATAGTCCTGGACATAAAAATGCCTGGAATAGACGGGATTGAGACCCTGAAAAGGATCAAGGCTGTCCGGCCTGATTACGAAGTGATCATTCTTTCGGGTCACGCCTCTCTGGATCTGGCCAGGCGCATAGTGGAGCTGGGAGGTTTTGACTACCTGCTCAAGCCCTTTGACTTTGAAGATCTGCTGATAAAAATTGAAGGAGCTTATAATCGGAAAAAAGGATTTTGCGTTGTCTAAACCCTGAATTGAGCTATTTTACCTGGAAATGTTTGATAAGCCGGGCGCTGCGATCTCACTATAACTGCTTGAGATTGCTTCGCTTCGCTCGCAATGACATGGAAAAATCACTCAATTTAGGTTAGCGTAAGCTTAATATGCTTTAAAATATTAAAAAGCCGCCCTGAATTTTCAGGGCGGCTTTTTTGATGATAAGTCAACGCACTGTATATTTCTGTGGATAACTGTTAAATATTTATCTATTATCCATGCCTGATCAATGCCATCAGCTCCCTCATATCTATAGAATAGTGGGCATGCCCATCAGGGGCCAGATGACCAGAACCGCCAGGGCCACCATAGCCATGAGCAGAATACTGGCTGGTATGCCGAAGGCAAAGAACTGTCCGCTGGTAAACTGTCCTGAATTATAGGCTATGGCGTTGGGAGCGGCGCCCACCAGGAGCAGGAAGGGCATTCCAGCCACGATCAGGGCGGCAAAGGTTACCATTTCCGGGGCGATTCCCAGGTATGGTGCCACCACAAGGGATACGGGCAGGGTAATGGCAATGGCAGCCACGTTCATGATGAAGTTGGTCATGACCATGATGAAAAAGGCTATGCCCAGTATAAAGATGAACCAGTGAGCGTCCTTGAAAAAGCCCAGCCAGTTTATGGCCATCCATTCCGCGGCCCCTGTCTGCCACAAACAGAACCCGATGCTCATTGCCCCGGCAAAGAGCAGAACAATATTCCAGGGAACTTCTTCCAGATCCTTGATATTAAGGATGCCCAGAACAAAGAAAAGCACGGTGGAAACCAGAAGCACGGCTGCCTTGTTGAACGGTGCCAGAGCCGAAACAAAGGACTGCAGTGACAGAAACAGGATAACTCCTCCCACAATGACCACGGCCATTATTTCAGGCCGGCTGACAGGACCCATTTCCCGGCTGAGTTCCCTGGCTTTTTCCCTTAGACCGGGTATGACAGCCTTTTCCGGTTTAGAGAAGATCATGATCAAACCCCAGATCAAGAAGACCATGAGCCAGCCTATGGGGAACATGTAAAAGGTCAGCTCAAAAAAGGAAATGCTGACGCCGGACATTTCCTGGAGAAATCCCAGTGCCACAATGCCCCTGGCAGCGCCCAGCAGGGTTACGATGCTGCCGGCTCCAGCCACAAAGGCCATGCCGATAAACAGGCCCCTGCCGAATTTTGTCGGCTTGTTGCCTTCACCGTAAAGGGCGTAGATTGACAGAAGCAGAGGATACATGGTGGCGGCCACCGCGGTGTGGGCCATAAGATGGGTCAGAAGGGCCGTGATCACAAAGCAGCCCAGATAGATCATGCTGGTGCGCTCTCCCACAATAACAAGCATCTTGTAGGCCAGACGTTTGGTTATGCCTACCTTGGTAAAGACAGCTCCAATGATCAGAGAGCCGAAAATGAAGAGCACGGCTGGATCCATGAAATCATTAAAGGCGTCCTTGGCCGGACGGATAAAGAAAAGAGCCTGGACTATCCCGATGGTGATTCCGGTGACTCCGATGGGCAGCACCTCGAAGACCCACCAGATTCCGGCCAGCAGAAACAGGCCAATGGCGGCCTTACCCTGGTGGCTGAGGATAAAGGTCTTGCCCAGGGGATCTGTTACATCGGGCCAGGCCGGGGAAAAATAAACCACAAGAAAAGCAATAACTCCCAGGCACAAAAAGATTTTTTTGCTCAAGCTTATGCTTTGAACTTGAATTGCGGTCATGACTCACCTCCCAATTGACCCTGTTGTATATTGCACTTCTCCACCAGGGAGCAGACGAAATTGAACAGATCAACGGTCCTGAGCACACCCAGGAATTTTTGTTTTTTTTCAAAAACCATCAGGTTGTGAGCCCTGCACTGGATCATTTTGCGTATAGCCTGATTCAGAGTGCTTTCAGCCGAAATAGTGTCCTCAGTACAATGATCTACGGACAAGTCCCCGAGCTTGACCCGGTCCACCCTGGAACACAGGTCCTCCAGTGGTTTGACCCATATTCCGTGGTCACTGAAAAGTCTTTCCAGTTTTTCCTCGCCAATCCCGTACCTATCCCAGTCCAGATGGTGAAGCTCCTGGTACTGGGATTCTAGTCCTCGCAATATATCGAACATGGTGAGCATGGAAACTGCTTTTCCGGCATCGTCGGTAACAATAATGCTGGTGTGTCCCCTGGGTCCCAAATCCCGCTGCCGCTGTCTCAGTTTGATGATGGCATCCATAAGAGTGGATTCCCTGGAGAGAAGGATGTATTCATCTCCGGGGATAGTCAGGTCGCGTACGATTTTCTCAGCCATGAAAATTTCTCCTCATTATGTTATCAAGGGTTGATCTATGGGGCTTGCTCTTTTCCCTTCCCAGGACAAGGAATCTAAATAGAAAACCGGCCGCGACACTGGATTCGCGACCGGCGGTTATGGGTTTAAAGTTCACAGCCATGTTTAGGCAGCCTTGCTCATTCTTTTTTTGTGGGCGGCAACTTCCCTTTTGACAATTTCGCACGGGTTTTTGGGCTGCTTACCCTCACGGTACATTTCAAGAAGATCTTTCGGTGGTGCAACAATCAGATATTCATATGGCCGGCACTCCACAATTATCTGTTCGTAGAGGGGAAAATAATTTTCCCGGCCATCATCTGTTTTGATGAGCAGCACTTCGCAGCCGCCTTTGTGCCTTTTCAATCCTTCTATCGTGCCAAGTGCGGTCCCGTCTTCAAGAAGCAGCGGACACCCTGCGATTTCATAGAGACATAAATCTTCAACATGTGCGTATGGCATAATTCCTCCTTTGGTTTTATAATTTTTATTTTCGGGCCGTACCTTTTTTAACGGAATTTGATTTTTCCTGTTTTGCTTGAGCAACCCTGGCAATCACCTCAAGATTGTGAGTTTGAATGCTATGAGGACAGCCGGGCATCCTGAATTTTTGCAGGTCCATGTTGTCACTGAGCAGCGCGCTTAAAATCTGTTTTACAGGACCGGATACATAAGAAATAACCTGAATGTCCCAGGCTGTGATAATGTCATGCCAGGGTCTGGATATGGCCCCGCAGATCAGGGTCTTAACCCCAAGGTCTGACAGCCTCCGTATTCGGGCCAGATGGTCAAGACCTGATATATCCTCCCGCTTCCGGGTTTTGAGCTTTCCTGAAGATATATTCACGATCATGACAGATTCTGAAACATCGAATACCGGAGCCACCAGTTCATTCCAGGTACATATTGCCAGTTTCATACTTTTTAATCCCTGTTTATTTGGGATTAGCACTAAATATACCAGGGATGAGACAAGACAGCCTGTGGAAAAATATAATTAAATATAGGGAGGTTAGCTGAAGAAGCTTTTGGAGCATGTCGCACATATGCTACATGCGACATGCTTTATTGTCGCATCGATGCGACATAGAGCCAGGGGTTTGACTGCTGGACTATGGCCCGGAAATGATAATTATAGATGGGATGCCTGTTACAGGCCCAGTTGTTTAATCTTGCGGTACAGGGTGCTTCTGTGCATGCCAAGCAGTTTGGCGGCCTGGGAAATGTTGTTTTGCGTCTGTTTGAGAACCCTGGATATATTGCCGGCTTCCAGGGCCTGTTTTGCTGTGTTAAGATTGGGTGTTTCCATGGTTCTCTGTTCCTTGAGGAGCAACTCCCTGGGCAGGTGGCTTCTCTGAATTTCTCCATCCCGGCAAAGAACAAAGGCCCTTTCAATGACGTTTTCCAATTCCCTGATATTGCCCGGCCAGTCATAAGCAATGAAAAGAGAAAGAACCTGCCCGTCCACCCCGACGATTTTTTTGTTGAGCAGGCGGTTGAAGCGTTCCACGAACTGGCCCGCCAGGAAAGGGATGTCCTCTTTTCTGTGTCTTAGAGGAGGCAGATCAATGCGGACTACATTAACGCGGTAGAAAAGGTCCTGGCGAAAGGCGTTGAGTTCCACCAGCTGTTCCAGGTCCTTATTTGTGGCTGCTATGATCCGGGCGTCGGTTTTTTCAGACTGAAAGGCGCCAAGGGGTTCATAACATTTTTCCTGCAATACCCTGAGCAGTTTTGTTTGAAGACTGAGGCTCATATCGCCGATTTCATCCAGGAACAAAGTTCCACCTTTGGCCTGGGCGAATCTGCCGGGTTTGTTTTTTTGCGCTCCTGTGAACGCCCCGGCTTTGTATCCGAAAAGTTCCGACTCCAGCAGGGTGTCTGGAAGGGCTGCGCAATTGACCGCCACGAACGGGGCGTCGCGGCCGCGGTGCAGGACATGGATGGCCTTGGCTACCAGTTCCTTGCCGGTTCCTGTTTCGCCCTGGATGAGCACTGTACTGGATGTTTCAGCCACTGCCGGGGTCAGTTCAAGAACCTTTTTCATGGCAGGGCTGTGGCTTATGAGTTCACCCATGTCATAACCGCCCTTGAGTTTCAGACGCAGACCTTCAAGAACGCTCAGGTCCCTGAAGGTCTCAACCCCGCCGATGACTTTGCCCTGGGCATTTCGAAGCAGGGCCGTGGATACGCTTATGGGGGTGCGTCGGCCCTGAGCGTCCACAATATAGCAGGTCTTGCCCACAACAGGTCTGCTTGTGTTCATGGTGTGTCTCAGAGCGCATTCTGACTCGCATATGCTGGAATGAAAAACCTCCCAGCAGGGCCTGCCAATGGCCTGTTTTCTTGGAATCCCTGTAATCTGTTCCGCGGCCCGGTTGAAGGAGGTGATGAGCCATTTGTGATCCACAGTGAACACCCCGTCCGAGATGTTCTCCAGGATAGTGCAGTTGATACCCTTGCAGGGAAGTTCAGAGTTTAATTTTGACGGCATGGTTTTAAATATAGTGTTGATGGCAATGTCAGGTCAAATAAAAAAAGCCGCCCGGTCCGGGCTGGGGACGGGGCGGCTGCTGGTCATCCTGGGACCGGGGTTATTATTCCGGCATCTGGGATGAGTGGTGTTCAACAATGAGCCAGTGGTCGCCGAACCACTGATAAACAAAGGTATAACGGGCGCTGACTGAAAATGGCTCCTGCCCGTCCGGTCTGAAGGTGAAGGTGTAAACACCAGAGTTGATGGCAATATCATTGTAAATACGGATATTGCTCTCATCAATTTTGCCGCTGGGCTTTTTGGCCAGGAAATGGACAAAATAATCCCTGATTTCATCGTGATTGTGCCGGACCTTGTTGGAAACAGTGGGTAAAAGAATACCGTTAAAGGCGTACATGGAAGTGACCCGGTCCGGATCACCGCTTTCAACAGCGCTGTTCCACTGCTCAAAAAGTTTTGCAATCTCATCTTTGAATTTCATAGCGATTTCTCCATATTTTTATTATCTTATATTAAACTCAAAAGACTCTGTCAAGATGTGGCAGGCCCGATAAATTTTTCCGCGATTCACCGGGCCAATTTGTAATGTTCCGTCTGTTGTCAATTTGGCTTATATTTATATCTAAAGCGTAATGGGCATTCCCATAATTGGCCAGATCAGGATTACAGCCAGGGCAGTCACAGCCATGAGCAGGATGCTGGCTGGAATGCCTGTGGCAAAGAACTGGCCGCTGGTGAACTGGCCTGAATTGTAGGCAATGGCGTTGGGAGCCGCGCCAACCAGGAGCAGAAAGGGCATGCCGGCTACTATGAGGGCCGAATACAGAACAACCTCAGGGGCTACTCCAAGATAAGGGGCCACAACCAGGGCCACTGGCACTGAAATGGCAATGGAGGCCACGTTCATGATGAAGTTGGTCATGACCATGATAAAAAAGGCGATGCTCATGACAAAGATGAACCAGTGGGCATCGGAAAAAAAACCAAGCCAGTTTATGGCCAGCCATTCCGCGGCCCCGGTCTGCCACAGGCAGAACCCTATGCTCATGGCTCCGGCGAAAAGCAGGATTATATTCCAGGGCACCATCTCCAGGTCCTTGATGTCCAGGATCCTGAGGACGAAAAAGAGGATGGTGGACACCAGGAGCACGGCAGCCTTGTTAAAGACCTCAAGGGCTGGAATAAAGGACTGCAGGGACAGAAAGAATATGACTCCGGCCACAATGAGGGCGGCTGTGATTTCCTGTCCAGTAATGGGTCCCATTTCCTTGTTAAGTTGGCTGGCCTTTTCCCGCAGGCCCGGAATTACCGGCTTTTCCGGCTTGTAAACAACCATGAAAAAGCCCCAGAGCAGGAAGACCATGAGCCAGCCGATGGGGGCCATGTAAAAGGAGAGTTCAAAAAAAGACACTGACTTGCCGGTAATTTCCTGGTAAAAGCCAAGGGCCACAATGCCCCGGGCCGCGCCCAGCAGGGTGATGATGCTTCCTGCGCCGGCCACAAAGGCCATGCCGATGAACAGACCCTTGCCGAACTTGGTGGGCTTGTTGCCTTCACCGTACAGGGCGTAGATGGACAGAAGAAGTGGATACATGGTGGCGGCCACCGCGGTGTGGGCCATAAGATGGGTCAGAAGGGCCGTGACCACGAAACAGCCCAGATAGATCATGCTGGTGCGTTCTCCAACGATCATGAGCATCTTGTAAGCCAGGCGCTTGGTTATGCCCACCTTGGTGAACACGGCGCCGATTATCAGGGACCCGAAGATAAAAAGCACCGAGGGGTCCATGAAATCGTTGAACGCGTCCTTGGCCGGCCGGATAAAGAACAGGGCCTGCATCACCCCGATGGTGATTCCGGTTACCCCGATGGGAACCACCTCAAAAACCCACCACGTTCCGGCCATGAGAAAAAGACCAATGGCCGCCTTGCCCTGGGGAGAAAGGATAAAGCTTGTACCCATGGGATCAATGGCGTCAGGCCATGGGGGTGAATAATAGACCGCCAGGAATATCAACACTCCCAGGATAAGAAAGGCCGTTTTCGTCAAATCGATTTTGTTGTCAGCAGTAGTCATTAATATCCTCCTAACTTTGTTCCAGTTTGCATTCTTCAACTAATGAACGAAGCAGATTAAAAAGGTCTATTGACCTTAAAATTCCAACAAACTCCTGATTATCGTCAAAGACCATGAGGCTGTGCAGCTGGTTGACGATCATCTTGTGCATGGCCTTGTTCAGGTCATCGCTGATGGTGACGGTTTCCGCCTTTGAAATACTGAGCATGATATCCTTGACTAATATCTGGGGGGTCTTGGCGCATAGTTCATCAAGAGGATTGGCCCATGGGGCGCTGTTCTTGAAGATGAACTCCACCAGATCGTCGCTGATTCCCGATTTGGAGAGGTTTGATACTTTGTTGTACTTGGGCTCTATGCCTCGCATGACGTCAAAGATATTCAGACTGGAAACAACCTTGCCGGAAGGGTCCTGGACCAGAATGGTAGTATGGGCCAGCTCACCTTTTTCAGTCTGCTCCTTTTTGAGCTGCATTATGGCTTCATAAAGGGTGGATGAATCTGAAAGGGTGATATACTCGTCTTTAGACGTAGTTAAATCCTGAACAGTCATTTTTTTCACGTTTAAGACCTCCTGAATATGTAAGGATTAGAGTTCATGAAGCGCTGCAGATGACATGATAGTCAAGGTTAATTGTAATATTTTTATGGTTCTTCGGTGACAGCTTAAGATTTTCTGTTCAAAATGTTTTTCATAATGAGCCGCTTCAGTTGAAGAAGGGTTTTAAAACATTGTTATTTTTTTCTCAAAAGGAGCCCTGTTTTTTTGATTAACCAAAAAATTAATCAAAAAATGTCTGGAGTTATTTACAGGCAATGAACAGACTTGGGGGCGTCCCTTGAAAAAAACTCCTGGATAGAGGAGTTTTTAAGGTGATTGACTAGGCGTTAGGATTTATCTTACTTGAATTTAGAAATCAAGCAAAGTATTGCCTGATAATTGTTTTTTT